>CACZOW010000100.1 GCA_902782885.1 uncultured Ruminococcus sp.
GCCGCGACTGCGCCGGCAATAACTACCGCGCCGGCGACAACAACGGGCAGTACCCATTTGTTGTTCTTTTCTTTTTTCACAGTGTCAACGGCGGGTTTGGCGGTCGCCTTGTCATTCTCGGAAGGATTCTCGCCCGCGGGTTTCTCGGTGGGCACCGGAGTGGGCGCTTCGGTGGGTGCCGCGGTAGGCTCTTTGGTGGGTTCCGCAGTAACGTTGGGGTCGGCTTCGCCCACGATCAGCGCGACGTACGGCGCTTCCTGAGTGGTGTCATTGGTAAGGCCGCCCATGATCGCTACGTCAACGTCTTCCAGCGCCGGGCAGGAACCCAGCACGAACCATGTATCGTAGCTGATCTCGGAAATGTCGCCGCTTACAAAGGAGAGAATGTAGTCGCCGGGGCCGAACACTTTGTCGTCGAATTCGACGGTGTAGTTGTTGTCCCCGAAGAAATCAAACTCTTTTTCCAGAAGGACGTTTTCATCCGTGTCCATGAGGTAAATGATCATCGGCGTTGCCACATTGGTGGTGGCGTAAGCGTAAAGATCAATACCCTTGAACCAGACGTCGGAGGTGAATTCCACGTCGATGCCGACGTCTTCGGCAAGAGGATGGATCCACCAGCCGGTGCTGAGGGTGCCGGTCTCGTCATACAGATAGCGCACCTGCTTTTCACCGGACGGCTTTTCCGTAGGATCGTCCGCGGGTTTATCGGTGGGATCGGCGGGCTTGTCGGTGGGAGCGGCGGGATCTTCAGAGCTGTCGTACGCTTCGACCGAGATGTGATACTGGCTGGTCATGTTCAAAAAGCTGTCTACATCCAGCAGGCAATAGGGCGTATCCTCTTTGCCGGTGTACGCTTTGGCGTCTTCTTCTTTTTCGAAGAAGGCGATCCAGGCGATGTCAATATAATCGCCCGCGTTGACCTGGCCGTTGACGTCGTCCAGCGAGGTGTCTTCGGAATCGCGGTCGGGCTCCAGCGGGTCAAAACGGATGGCGTTGGTGCCGGGATAGGATAAGCTGTCCCACTTGGAATCGAGGTAAGTCGATTCGTTAACGGTGGTCATATCCACGACTACGGTCTCCCAGTTGCCGGTGAAATTGTATTTTACCGGGATGCAGGGTTCAGTGGCCGGGTTAATATAGAACTGCGCGGTGTATTCAACGCCGGTGCTGTCGTACTGAGGTCCGGTCCGGTAGCGGATCGCGGCCCAGGTGACTGTGTCGGGGTCGATCTCAGTGTTGTTGCCCTCATTGCTGAAATAGAACGTGGCATAAGGGTCGTTGTCTTCGGCGATGAATCTGACGTACTCGAATATTTCTGCCTCGTCCGCGAACGCGGGAAGGGCGGCAAACATAACCGTTACGATCATCACGGCGGCAACTAAAAGAGACATCTTTTTTAACATATCGTTTTCCTCCGTTCTGCTTGTTAGCACGATCGCATTATACTACATTCTTCAGCGCGCTTCAAGCGTTTTCAATGCGTCTGGAACGGAATGAAATTTGCCTGGGAACACGCTTCATTTACGCTTCATTCACCGGGTGCCGGAATGACTTTGACCGGACAACGGCGCCCGGCGCCTTCTCTCAGCATTTGGATTTTTGCATCCCTCCCGAATTCTGGATAAATTCAATGGTTTTTGCCGCTGTTTATACCATTTTTGAAGACCGGCAATCAAAAATGAGCGAGAATGCGGAGCGGCCGGCGAGATCCCGGCCGCGGATCAGGACAGAAGGAGCGGCCGACCGCCTTGGGCGTATTGACCCCGGGCGATCCCGGCCGCGCCCGGATAAAATACTCTTTACATTCTTTTACAGTATTGTTATAATAAAGAACGGAGAAAGCTGGGACGGAACGGGTATTGAACGGACCGCCGCTGTATGTTGTCGCCGGCTTTGCTTTTACTAAAGATAAAATGGAGTAATTGTAATGTTCAAAGAAAATATAATCAAATTTATCAAGGCTCACGGCATCGCGGTGCTGGCGGTCGCGGCATTGGCCGTGCTGTTGAAGGTCATCCTGCATTATTCGTTTATACTCTCATTTATCATTCTGCTGGTGCTGTATTTCGGCATCGGTTTTGCCATAGAACTCATCACCGAAAAATACAGGCTGAATAAGGCGCAGAAGCAGCTTAAGCGGACCGCGGACAACGGCGCCGACCGCCGCGCGATCGAAGCGCATACCGTAAAACGTCATGAGGCCGGCGCGCAGGACGGTGAGGAAACCGCGCAGCAGCCGACATATGTTGCCGTCCGCGGCAGGACGGCGCAGGCGGCGCCGGGCCTGAAAAAACTTTCATCGGATATGCAGTCGATAATTGACGCCGCGCCCGAAGGCGGCAATGCCTCCGCCGATGCGTCGACGTTTTCCGTTCGCACTAAAAAACGCGATGCCCGCGCCGAAAACGCGCCGGAACCGGTCATTGAGAATTCCAACAGCCGCGAGCGCCGCCTGCGCCGTGCCGACCGCGTTTCGTTTACCGGCGCGGACAACGACGAACTTGGCGAGAACACCAGTGACTTCATCAAGAAAAACGACATGATATACAAAAAGTACGCGAGCCGCAACGCCGCCGCGGAGAAGGCGGCGGCCGATGCTGCCGCGGAAACGGAGCCCGCTGCCGACGCGATCCCGGATACCGTCCCCGAAATGGCGGCGGAAACGGTCAACGTCTCCGAGGTCTCGGGCGATAAGACCGATACGGAAGCGCCCCCGGTTTTGAACAAGGGGACAGACCCCGCGTCAGACCCTGCGGCGAATACAGTACCGGAAACACCGGCCGCGGAGAATACGGCGCCGGAAAAAGCCACACAAGAAAAAGCCGCTCAAGAAAAAGCGGCGCCGGAAGCGCAGGCTCCGAAAGAGACCGACGCGGTGACGCTGCCCGCTCCGGGCGAACTGCTGTTTACGCATCCGGACATTGACGGCGACACGGAGTTCTCGGAAGGGATCACGGAGGCCGTTGACCGCATCGTGGAAGAGAGCCGGCCCAGCCCGATCCGGAGGCACAGGTATTCGCTTATACGCAGAGACAGCGTCGCGGAAAAGACCGCGCTCCCCGAGGCCACGAAATCCGAACTGGAGGAAGAGGCGGAGAAACGCGAGATCCGGTCGCATATCTCGAAAAATATCGACCGCACCAACACGCTGTTCGGCGCGGATCCGGAAGGCGGGGAACCGTCCGATATGGTGCGCGCGGACAGCGAAGTCGTGAGTTCGCTGTTCCCGGAGCGCAAGCGCGAAAAGCACGTAAAGCCGTCGCTGGAAGAGTACCGCCGCAGGAAGGAAAACATTTCCCACACCCGCCTGGATTTCACTCGAAATTCTAAAAAGGGGACAGACCCCGATGTTAAGGATCAGGCGGCAAACGGTGCTGAAGAGGTTTCCGAAGCGGTGGCCGACGCGGCAAAAGCGGCGTCAATGTCCGAATTAAAGCCGGAAGCCGCGCCGAAAGCCGAAACCGCAGCCGCACCGAAAGCCGAAACCGCAGCCGCGCCGAAAGCCGAAACCGCAGCCACACCGAAAGCCGAAACCGCAGCTGCGCCGGAGACCGATGCTCCCGCAGCCGAAACGGAAACTGACAGCGGCGGCCGCGTGCGCCTGCCGCTTTTGGAAAAGCAATACGAATTGCCGCCCGTCGACCTGCTTTCCGGCCCCCGCGGGACCGACAACGTGGGCGTTGTCAACGCCGAAGATGACCCCAAAGCCCAGAAACTGATCAACACGCTGGAAAGCTTCGGCGTAGGCGCCAGGATCACCGGCGTCATGCGCGGCCCCGCCGTCACGCGGTACGAACTGCAGCCCAATCCCGGCATAAAAGTCAGCCGCATCGTGGCGCTGTCCGACGATATTGCCCTCAACCTCGCCTCCACCGGCGTGCGCATTGAGGCCCCTATCCCCGGCAAGGAAGCAATCGGCATTGAAGTGCCCAACCAGCAGGTGGAGATCGTTGCCCTCCGCCAGGTCATCGAGAGCAGCGAATTCCGGAACTCCGCCTCGCCGCTGAGCGTGGCGCTGGGCCGCGACATCGCGGGCAAGAACATCGTTGCCGACATAGCCAAAATGCCGCATCTGCTCATTGCCGGCGCTACCGGTTCGGGCAAGAGCGTATGCATCAACACCATTGTTGCCAGCGTGCTGTACAAAGCCGGTCCCGCCGACGTGCGCATGATCATGATCGACCCCAAGATCGTGGAACTGGGCGTGTACAACGGCATCCCGCACCTGCTGGTGCCCGTCGTTACGAATCCGAAGAAAGCCGCCGGCGCGCTTTCATGGGCCGTGCAGGAAATGGAGCAGCGCTACACCGCGTTTTCCGAACAGAACGTGCGCGACATCCGTGCATATAACGCGCTCGCCGAGAGCCGCAAAGACCTCACCAAAATGCCGCAGATCCTGATCATTATCGACGAGCTGGCGGACCTGATGATGGTGGCGGCGAAAGAGATCGAGGAATCCATCATCCGCCTGGCGCAGAAGGCCAGAGCCGCGGGCCTGCATATAATCATTGCCACCCAGCGTCCTTCCGTGGACGTCATCACCGGCCTGATCAAGGCCAACATCCCGTCGCGGATTGCCTTCGCGGTCACCTCGCAGATCGACTCTCGGACAATACTGGACGGCGGCGGCGCCGAAAAACTCCTCGGCCGCGGCGACATGCTGTTCCACCCCATCGGGATGTCCAAGCCTCTGCGCGTGCAGGGCGCGTTCGTTTCGGACAGCGAGATCGAAGCGCTGGCGGACAGCGTGCGGTCGTCGTACGGCACCGCGCTCTACAGCAGCGACATCCAGCAGAGCATCGACCAGAAGGACAAGGATAAGGATAAGGACAAAGACAAGAACCAGGCGTCGGGCGGCGCGGACAACGGCGAAGACGATGCGGACGCGGATCTGGAAATGATCGACGCGGCGGCGCAGCTGGCGCTGGAGTACAAGCAGCTGTCAACTTCCTTCCTGCAGCGTAAACTTCGCCTCGGCTATTCCCGGGCGTCACGGATCGTTGACTTTCTGGAGGCTGAAGGCCTGATCTCGTCGGCGGACGGCAGCAAACCGCGTCAGCTCCTGATGACCCGCGAAGAGTGGGAACAGCACCGCGCCGAGGCGGAACCCAAAGCGTAAAACCGGAAAAACCGTATCATAACCGGGTATTTCCCGGACCGAATCCGATCGGAGGCAGCAAAATGAAACTGAACGTCATACCGGTACCCAAGCAGGTCGAATTGAACGGGGGACAGACCCGCGTTTACAAAGCGGAGCTCTGCCTGGTGCCGCCATCCACGAGAGAGGCGGCCGCCGCGGTACGCGCTTTCTCCGGATACGCGCTGAAGCTGGGCATTAAAATGAAGACCGTGCGCGGCGACGGCGCCATCCGCGTCGTGCTCAATAAAAACGGCCGTTTCCGCAAAGAAGGCTACCGGATCAATATCGGAAAGCGCAGAGTGGAGATCGCGGCCGCGGACAGCACCGGACTCAACCGGGCGCTGGCTACGCTCCTGCAGCTGGCGGAACCGGCGGAGGGCGGAAAGTGCATTGCCCTTCCCGAATGCCGTATAAAGGACTACGCCGACAACGAATACCGCGGCATGATGGTGGACCTGGCCCGCTACTGGCACCCGTTCAAATACCTGCTCTCATATGTGGATATGTGCTGGTACTACAAAGTCTCCGTGCTGCATCTGCACTTCACCGACGACCAGAGCTATACGCTGCCCAGCCGGCTGTACCCGAAACTGTCGACGCCCGGCCGCAGCTACACTTTCGACGAACTGACGGAACTCGAAACATACGCATATGAACGCGGCGTACAGCTGCTCCCGGAGATCGACGTGCCGGGGCACAATACCGGCTTCACCGTCGCATACCCCGAACTGTTCGGGAACAAAGGCATCATCTGCCAGCATCGCGACTCGGTCAGCGCCGTTGCCGCCCTGTTCGGCGAACTGTGCGAGACGTTCCCGCGGTCAAAATGCATCCATATCGGCGGCGACGAGGCCAACCTCAAAAAATGGCTCGATTGTCCCGACTGCATGGCGTATGCGGAGACGCTGGGCATTGACACCAAGCGCGAGAGCCCGGACGTGATATGCGACAAACTGTACCTGAATTTCATTCTCCGCATGGCCGAAGCGGTGCGGACAAAGGGACGGACCCCGATCGTCTGGGAAGGCTTCCCGAAAGCCGCCAACGCCTCCGTCCCGAAATACATCACGGTCATGAGCTGGGAGAACTTCTACCAGGTGACGCCGGATCTGCTCGCGGGCGGTTTCCGCATCATCAACTGCTCCTGGAACCCCATGTATATCGTGGCGCCCGACGTGAAATGGACGCCCGGGGAAGTAAACGACTGGTCCGTGTACAAGTGGCGCCCGGTGCATCCCGGCTCACCGTATATCGGAAGATCGTACGAATGCGAACCGACTCCGGCCGTGCTGGGCGGACAATTGCTGGCCTGGGGCGACCGCATGCCCGGAACCTACAAGGACAATATCGACGAGGGCGTCACCGCCGAACGCGCGCTGCTCGCGGAGCGGCTTCCGTATCTGGCGCAGAACACCTGGAACTCCGTTGCCAAAGTGGAGTATAATGAACTTGCGCCGTGCGCCGGAGCGCGCGGAGCCGAACTGGACAAACTGATCAACTGACTGATCGACCGACCGAAAAGCGAGGACAAACGATGCGTCTCGACGGACTTATCGCGGAACTGAACAGCGTTGCCGACCTCTCCGGGCTGCAGGCAGGCATTGCCGACGCGGAGGGAAACGTACTTTACGCCCCCGCCGCCGCGCCCGAACTTGAGACCGGCGCCGGACTGCCCGCCCGCGGTTTCGTCACGCTGCCTTTTGAAACGCAGGACGCGAAAACATTCCTGCTGTTTGCGCGCGGTACCGAAGAACCCGCCGGCGACGCCGCGGTGCTGCAGGCGCTCAAACTGGCAGCGGGCAGGCTTTCGGAGCATTACGGACGCGAGTCCACGGCGCCGGAACTGCTGGCGGCGGTGCTGGAAAAGCGCCCGGGCGCGGCCGTGAAAAAGCTCGAGGCTATGCTGGAAAACGCGGGACCCGGTACGGTATACCGGCTGCTGGCGGCCCGCAGCGACTCCGGTCGGGAGGACCGGGAACGGGCGGAGACCGTGTGTGCCGTTGCCTCCGAAATGTTCCGCGAAGAGCGCGATTGCCCGGTGTGCGTGTGCTGCGCCGACGGCGAGTACTATGCCGCGATACTGTGCGGATTCGGGGCGGATACCGCCGACAACGGCGCCGCCGCGCTCCAGTATGCGCTGGAACTGGCCGATACGGTCAATGCCGAAGCGATGATCCCGGTACGCGTCGGAGTGAGCAGCGCCTTTACCTCGCTGAAAGAACTCCCCGGAGCGTTTGCCCGGGCGGCGAGCGCGCTTGCCACCGGCGCGGAGTTCGAACAGGAGCGCAATTGTTTTGAATACGATAAACTGAGCCTGGAACGGCTGGTGTGCGAGATCCCGCAGGAGACCGGGATCGAGTACGTGCGCGAGACGTTCGGCAGCCGCCTCGAAAGGGGACGTGCTTCCGAGGAACTGCTCCGCACGGTCAAGATGTTCCTGGACTGCAATATGAACGCCAGTGAGGCGGCCAAGGCGATGTACATACACCGCAATACGATGACGTACCGGCTGGAAAAATTTCAGAAGCTTACGGGGCTCGACTGCGCGTCCTTCGGGGACGGGCTGCGGGTCCGGATCGCGCTGCTGATACTGCAGCGACTGGGAAGCAGGAGTGATTGACGATGGAAGCAGGATATCCCGGCGTTGACCGGCGCCCGACAATGATAATGTTCAAAAATGTGAGCAAAGTATACGGCAACGGCGTTGTCGCCATACAGAACCTCAACATCCGCATATACAAAGATGAGTTCGTGTTCCTGATGGGCGCCAGCGGCGCCGGCAAATCCACCCTCATCAAACTGCTGATGAAGGAAGAGGAGCCCACGGATGGCAAGATCTACGTCAACAGCCGCGAACTTTCAGTGATCCGCAAGGGTGCGGTGCAGCGCTACCGCCGGCAGATCGGCGTGGTGTTCCAGGATTTCCGGCTGCTGGAGAACAAGACCGTGTTCGGCAACGTTGCCTTCGCCATGGAGATCATGGGAAGATCCCGCAAAGAGATCCGCGACAAGGTCGAGGCCGCGCTGTCGCTGATGGGGCTTTCCCGCAAGGCGGACGAGTATCCGCGCAATCTTTCGGGCGGCGAGCAGCAGCGGGTGGCGCTGGCGCGGGCGATCGTCAACACGCCCCGCATACTTATTGCCGACGAGCCCACGGGCAATCTTGACCCCGCCAACGCCGAGCAGATCATGAACCTGCTGGATCTTATAAATTCGCAGGGGACAACGGTGATCGTGGCCACCCACGCTCAGGATATGGCGCGCCGCATGGGCCGCCGGATCCTGTATCTGGACCACGGCGTAAAAAATGAAGATCTTTCCGCGCCGGATGCTCAGAGCGGCGAAGAAAGCGTGCTCAAATCTATCGCGTTTGAAGCGGAAGGCAGCCTGTTCACCGAAGACGGCGCCGCGGAGAAAGGCGGTGAAGGCGATGAGTAAGCTCAGATCCCTTCTGTATATAATCAAACAGAGCCTCGAGAACCTGCTCAAAAACTGGTACATGCTGCTGGCTTCCGTATTCGTGCTGTTCACGGGCATGTATATCATGGGCACGCTGCTGATCACGTCGGGAAGCATCAGCGCCATACTGAACGAGCAGGCGGAGCATCCCGAAGTGGAAGTTATCTGCCGCAGCGAAGTATCCGACGACGACAGCCTGCTGATCTACCGCGCCATCCTCGCGGACGAGCGCGTGAGCACCTGCAAGCTGAACACCAAGCGCGACAATTTCGAACTGATGAAAAAGACCCTCAAAGGATACGAGGAGATATTCCAGTATGAAGACGCGGACAGCAACGTCCTGTACGTTTCTTTCGATATAAAGCTGAAGTCCGCGAGCCGGCTGGAGGAGTTCTCGGAAGATATGCGCAAGGTGACCGGCGTGGAGGAAGTGCAGGACAACGATTCGATCTACAAGTACTTCCGCTCCATAAGCCGCATCGTAAAGACCGGCACCGTGGTGGCGCTGGTGGTCATGGGCTTCTTCTCCGTGCTGCTGACGGTCAACACGATCCGCCTTACCGTACTGGCGCGCCGCAAAGAGCTGCGCATCATGCGCGATCTGGGCGCGTCGTACGCGTTCATGCGCGGGCCGTTTATTGCCGAAGGCATCACGATCGGACTGATCAGCGCGCTGCTGGCGTTCTTCGCGGTCAAAGGCACTTACAATTACCTCGCCGGCGTTCTGCACCGTTCGGAGGAAAATATCCGCAGCATTATTACGCTGAAGCCTTTCAGCACATATTCCGGCGGCCTGCTCACCGGCTTCCTGCTGGGCGGTCTGGCCGTGGGACTTATTGCCAGCATGCTGGCAATAAGAAAGTATATTGACACCGAGAGAGATGATGAGAAATGAAACTGTACAGCATTAGAAACAGGATGTCCGGCAGCACCGAACCGGAGCGCCGGGAAGATGACCGGATCGTACATGTGAACGGCGTGCTGATACTGTTGATCGCGGTGCTGCTGGTGGCGGTGACCGCGCTGGTGTCTTTTCTGATCTCGGGCTCGATATACAAAAACAAACTCGCCAAAGAAAAGGCTTACAAACTCGTGCTGCCTTCCGACAGCGATCCGTATAAGGTCGCGAAATTTCAGGATATCATCGACTATGTTTCCTCCAATTTCGCACTGGAGTATAAGACCGACGACCTGATCGAAGGCGCCATCAAAGGATACGTGGACGCGCTGGGGGACCGGTATTCGTACTATATCGAACCCGGCGATTATACCAGTTACAACAATTATATCACAGGCACGTACACCGGCATCGGCATCTCGTGCACATTTGAAGACGAGGGCATCGTGGTCAGCGAAGTATTTCCCGATACGCCCGCGGCCCGCGCCGGCATCGCGGAAGGCGAACTGATCTCCGAGATCAACGGCATCACCACCAAAGGCATGGAACAATCTATGGTCTCAAGCATGCTGGGGCAGGAGGGCACGAAGGTAAAGCTTAAGCTGGTGGGCATCGATCAGAGCGAGCGCGAAGTGGAACTGGAAGTGGCGACGATCAGCCGTCAATCCGTATTCGGCCTCGGCTACGACGACGGTGTGTATTATATCCGCATCAGTCAGTTTGACAGCGATACCGGCGAGGAATTCCGGCAGATGCTGAAGGTAGCGGAAAACGCCGGCATGAAGGCGCTGGTGCTGGATCTCAGGGGCAATCCGGGCGGTTACGAGCGCCAGGCGGACGAAGTGGCGGACGCGCTTCTGGGCAAAGGCCTGATCGCGTACTCGCAGGACAAGAGCGGCAACCGCGCTTCGGAAGTATTCTCCGACGAAAAGGAAGTCGACGTGCCGGTGGTGCTGCTGGTCAATCAGAACTCCGCCAGCGCTTCCGAACTGGTCACGGGCGCATTCCGGGATTTCAAGAAGGGGACCATCGTGGGCAAACGCACGTTTGGCAAGGCGATCGGGCAGTTGTCCCGCTCCTACACCGATGACGGCAGCGGCGTTGTGATCACGGTCGCCCGCTATTTCACGCCCTCGGGTGAGTGCATACACGGGGTGGGCATTGCCCCCGACGTGGAAGTGTCGCTGGAAAGCAATTACGAGGGTCTGACCCCCGACAAGATCCCGGCGGGCGCGGATGTTCAGCTGGACAAGGCGCTGGAACTGGTAAGAGCGGCGATGGGTGAAGCGGCGGATGCCGCGTAACGCGATGTACGAAGGGCTGTCACTGTTTTATGATACATTGACGCAGGACGTCAATTACGGCGCGATCGCGCGGTTCGTTTCCGGACGGATAAGGCGTTCCGGAGCGTACCGCGATTATATTTCGCGCGGCGAAAGACCGATCCTGCTGGACTGCGGCTGCGGCACGGGCCGGCTGATCGCGGAGCTGCGCGATGAGTTCGAATGCATCGGTCTGGATGCGTCGGAGGAGATGCTGGA
>CACZOW010000101.1 GCA_902782885.1 uncultured Ruminococcus sp.
GTACCGGGAGCTGCTGGCCGCGGAGAAGCCCGAGGTCCGGCTGCTGGTCAACGCGGGCGGTTTCGGACGGTTCGAGGCGTTCACCGATACGGCCCCGGAGGTCAATCTCAACATGGTGGACCTCAATTGCCAGGCGCTGATGGCGCTCACGCAGTACACGCTGCCGTACATGGGCGGGGGGAGCGCGGTGGTAAATATCGCGTCCGTTGCCGCCTTCCAGCCCATTCCGTACATCAATATCTACGCCGCAACCAAAGCGTTCGTGCTGTACTTCAGCCGCGCGCTGAACCGCGAAGTCAGGCCCCGCGGCATCCGTGTTATGGCGGTCTGCCCGTTCTGGACGAAGACCGAATTCTTCGAGCGCGCCGTTGACCTCGACAAGCCCGCGGTAGTCAAAAAATACGTGGCAATGTACGATCCGGAGGATATCGTCCGCCGGGCGTGGCGCGATCTGAAACGCGGCAAAGACGTGAGCAAATACGGCTTCAAGGCCCGGGTGCAGGCGGGACTGTGCAAGATCCTGCCGCACAAACTGGTCATGAGCGTGTGGATGAAGCAGCAAAAGCTGTGAATGAATAGCTCATATAAACAGAAAGCGCCGCGGCCCGAAAGCCGCGGCGCGCTTATTTTACGTCATCGGGAACGCCTTATTTCCCGATCTGCTTTACGCCGACAGTCACGACACTGCCGTTGATGTCCAGCTCTTTGACGTAAGCGCCCTCTTCGATCGCCTCCGCGTCCGCGGGGACGGTGAGAAGCGCGTCGGTGAGCGTATCGCCGCAGATCGTTTCCGCGTTGCGGCGGGCCAGGGCGGCGACGTCGTCGTTGCCGGCCACGTACAGGCGGATGTGGTCGGTCACTTCGAAACCGGCTTCTTTGCGCAGCGCCTGGACTTTGCTGGTGAGCTCGCGGACGTTGCCCGCTTCGATCAGTTCCGGCGTAAGCGTGATGTCCAGCACCACTGTGATGCCGCCGTCTTCCTGCGTGTCAAAACCGGGCATGCGCGCGATCTCGATCAGCAGATCCTCCTCAGTGACCGGGGTGGCAATGCCGTCCAGCACGATATCCATCGTCCCCGTTTCCTTCAGGCGGCGCATTGCCGCCGCGGCTTCGGCGCCGGTGAGGGCGGCCAGGTATTCTTTGACCCGTCCGATGTTTTTGCCGAATTTGCGGCCCAGCGTGCGCAGCTGCGGCTTGAAGGAGTACGTGGTGAACGCGGAGGTGTCGTCGGTGAATTCCACGCTGCCCACGTTCAGCTCGTCGCGGATGACGTCGGTGAAGTAGCCGTCCAGTTTGAGGTCGGATTTTACGAACATGCGGGAGAGAGGCTGGCGGTTTTTGATAGCGGCGTCGTTGCGCGCGCTGCGGCCGAGCACCACGATCTTAAGCACATGCTCCATTTTGTCCTCGAGATCCGGATCGATCATCGATTCGTCGGCGGCGGGGAAGTCGCACAGATGCACGCTCTCCGGCGCGTCGGGGTAAACGTTCCGCACCAGGTTCAGGTAGATGTCTTCGGTCATGAAGGGCAGCATCGGCGCGCAGAGCTTGATCAGCTGCACCAGGACGGTGTAGAGGGTCATGTAGGCGTTGACCTTGTCCTGCGGCATGCCTTCGCCCCAGAAGCGGTCGCGGCAGCGGCGCACGTACCAGTTGGACAATTCGTCGATGAAATCGGCGAGCACGCGGGAGGTCTCGGTGATGCGGTAGTTGAACAGATTGTCGTCGACCAGTTTCGTGACCGAATTGACCCGGGAGAGCACCCATTTGTCCATGACGGGCAGTTTGTCGTAATCCAGCGTGTATTGACGCGGATCGAAGTTGTCGATGTTGGCGTACAGCACGAAGAACGCGTACGTGTTCCACAGCGTGCCCAGCACTTTGCGCTGGCCCTCGGTGACCGCTTTGTCGTGGAAGCGGTTGGGCAGCCACGGGGCGGAGTTGGAGTAGAAGTACCAGCGGATGGCGTCGGCGCCGTATTTGGAGAGCGCGTCGAAGGGGTCAACGGCGTTGCCCTTGGATTTGGACATTTTCTGACCGTTCTCGTCCTGCACGAGGCCGAGGACGATGACGTTTTTATACGGAGCTTTGTCAAACAGCAGCGTGGAGATCGCCATGAGCGAGTAGAACCAGCCGCGCGTCTGGTCAACGGCCTCACTGATGAAATCGGCGGGGAAATTGTCTTCGAAAGTTTCTTTGTTTTCGAAAGGATAATGCCACTGCGCGAATGGCATGGCGCCGGAGTCGAACCAGCAGTCGATAACTTCCTTGACGCGGGTCATTTTGCCGCCGCATTTCGGGCAGCGGATCGTCACGGCGTCAATGTAGGGACGGTGCAGTTCGATGTTGTCCGGGCAATTGTCGGACATGGTCTTCAGTTCGGCAATGGAGCCGATGCTGTGCCGGTGCCCGCAGGCGCATTCCCAGATATTGAGCGGCGTGCCCCAGTAGCGGTTGCGGCTGATGCCCCAGTCCTGCACGTTTTTCAGCCAGTCGCCGAAGCGACCTTTGCCGATGCTTTCGGGGATCCAGTTTACCGTGTCGTTATTGGCGATGAGCCGGTCTTTCACGGCGGTCATCTTGATGAACCAGGAGTCGCGGGCGTAATAGATCAGCGGCGTGTCGCAGCGCCAGCAGTGCGGGTACGAGTGGGTGAATTTAGGCGCTTTGAACAGCAGATCGCGGGCCGCCAGGTCCTTCAGGATCTCCTTGTCCGCGTCTTTGCAGAACATGCCTGCCCAGGGCGTCTCGGAGGTCATCTCGCCTTTGGTGTCTACGAGCTGCAGGAACGGCAGATCGTATTTGCGCCCGACGTTCGAGTCGTCTTCGCCGAAAGCGGGGGCAATATGCACGATGCCGGTGCCGTCCGTGAGCGTTACGTAGTCGTCGCAGGTGACGTAATATGCTTTTTTATCCAGCGGCTTGAAGTTGTACAGCGGCTCGTATTCCATGCCTTCCAGCTGCGCGCCGGTGTAGCTTTCCAGGACCGTGTACTCGCCTTCGATATTGGCGGCGACCAGGTCCGCGGCCAGGATCAGGCTCTCTTTACCGGTGTCAACGCGCACATATTTGTGGTTTGCGTTGACGCAGAGAGCAACGTTGGACGGCAGCGTCCAGGGCGTGGTGGTCCAGACGAGGAAGTAGGTGTTGTCCGTGCCCTTCACGCGCATCTTAACGGTGGCGGAGCGTTCGGTGACGTCCTTGTACCCCTGGGCAACTTCGTGGCTGGACAGCGGCGTTCCGCAGCGGGGGCAATACGGCACGATCTTGAATCCTTTGTACAGCAGCCCCTTGTCCCAGATGTTTTTCAGCGCCCACCATTCGGATTCGATGAAGTTGTTGTCGTAGGTGACGTACGGGTCGTCCATGTCCGCCCAGAAACCGACGGTGCCGGAGAAGTCCTCCCACATGCTCTTGTATTTCCAGACGCTCTCTTTGCACTCTTTGATAAAGGGCTCCAGGCCGTACTGTTCGATCTGCTCTTTGCCGTTGATGCCGAGCTTTTTCTCGACTTCCAGTTCGACCGGCAGTCCGTGGGTGTCCCAGCCCGCTTTGCGCAGCACTTTGTAGCCTTTCATGGTGCGGTAGCGGGGGATCATATCTTTTATGACGCGGGTGAGCACGTGGCCGATGTGCGGCTTGCCGTTGGCCGTGGGCGGTCCGTCGTAGAACGTGTACGTCTCGCCTTTGGCGCGGTTGTCAATGCTCTTGCGGAACACGTCGTTGTCTTTCCAGTATTTTTCGACGGCCTTCTCCCGCTCTACGAAACGCAGTTCGGTAGATACTTTGTTGTATATCATTATATGAGCCCCTTTCGTGCGCGTGTGCGCGCGTATACGGCGTTCCGCGGCGTGCCGTCCGTGCGGCGGCGTCAATCACGGAACGTTCTCCAAATCATACCGCAAACAGAGCGTAAAGTCAAACGGGAAACGGAGTCGGGAGACTGTCAAGTAAACGTGGGCACTTTTTCCTTCCGCCTTTTTTGCAGCACTGTCTTCTCTCGCCTGTAAAGGCCCGTTACACTACCTTCGGTGCCTTGACAGGCTTCGAATACAGTGCTGCGCGGTATTGGAGTGGTGTGGAAATATATAAGATGGTAAAATACGGTAATTTACCATTTAACATGGATATAGTATCATTAAGCCGCAGGTGATCCTAATCGTGACTGCTCTTCCATTTTTCTTACTGACCTACAATCTCTTTACGCTATCGCTCGCTATCGCTCGAAGAATAAGGATTGATTTAAAATGGTGCATGTGCTAAAATCTAAATTAGTAAGCTACACACATTATGAGTATGGAGCAACGGAGGTTTATCTATGAGTACTGCAAACAAGCACTTTGGATTGAAACTGATTGCACTTACACTTGTTATTACTATCTTTGCAACGTTACTCCCGACGCAGCTTGTAACGAGAGCTTATGCCGAATCAGCCTCCAATTCTTCTGACTTTTTAAACTCGGATTTTTCATACTTGGATTTTCCGGAAACTGAAGAATCCGGAACTGATCCGGAACAAACTAATCGCTCAGACTTGTTTGCTGAATACGAACAAGCCGCACTAGAAAAACTCGGAAAACCGACAACTGTTGAAGATGTCGATCCGTACAAACGTTCTGATGTTAAATACGAAATTCCGGATATCGCGAACGCATTCACCAGAAACTACGCACTGGAGAGTGGCAACTATACACGCATTATATTCGGCAGCCCGGTCAATTACAAAACAAACGAAGGACAGTGGCGCAAGATCAACCTCTCGCTACAAAAAGAGGAAGGTTTTTATCAGACAAAGGACACTCCGTATTCTCTGAAGTTCTCGTCAAACGGCACAAATGATACTGATTTGCTCGAACTCGATTTCGGCGGCATATCACTCACCATGAGTCCGGCCAACATCGCTTCAAGCTCAATCGAAGCAGTATACTCCCCCGCTGTCCATACAGACGACGAATTGTTGACCCAAAACCCCTGCGAGAGCGGCTCGATCGTTTACTCTAATATATTCAGCAGAGCAGAAGGCTCTCCTTCGGCATCTCTTGAATACATTCTTGAACCATACAAAATTAAAGAGAATATCATTGTCGGCGAAGGCGGTTATGAACAATACACCTATTCCTTCAGGCTCGTAACAGATGCACGTTCCGTTGAGATAACAGATGGTTCTGTTCAATTATTTAATGAATCTGGAGACACAGTTTTCAAACTGTATGCGGCAATTATGACCGATGCAAAAGGTGATACTTCTGACAATCTGGTGTTGTCCGTCAAACCGGACGAATCAGGATACATCGTCACGATCGTTGCCGACGCCGAATGGATCAA
>CACZOW010000102.1 GCA_902782885.1 uncultured Ruminococcus sp.
GCCGACGTATATTCCCTGCTCGCCGTAATAAAAATACGCATACAGCGGGAGCCGGCTGCTCTCGTCGTAAAAATCCGCCCACATGCCCGTGTTTTCTTTATTGAGCGAGATTTTCACAGCGCCGTCCCATTCGCCCGGAGCGAAGGTCCCGTCGATAACGACGTTCTCCGGCACGATGCCGAGCGCGTATTCCGACGTTTTAGCGAAGGCAACGCCTGAGAAAGCGAAGGACAAAAGCAAAGCGAAAACAAGGATCTTTTTCATACTCGTCAAACCTTATTGAAATAGAATGCTTTTCGGTTTATTGCCCGATGCAATCATTAAAAGTCTGCAGCCTTATTTTTGAGGACCGTTAAATTCAATGATAGCATATATGTTGTCCAAAATGAATCGCTGCGCCTCAGCATTATAGACCGTCACATAATATGGGCCGTCCCTTCCAGCGCGTTCTTCTCTGAATATACCGATATTAATACCGCGATCTGTAGGAATTTTGGCTTTCTTTCCTTCCGCAGATACTTGTTCGACAAGAAAACCGTTTTGGATGAGGAACGAAGTGATACTTGAATATTTCAGTTTTGATACCGCATCCAGGTCAACCAACCCGTTGATCTTTCTTGCGATCTCGCTTACCGTAATCGGTTTTTCTTCTATCTTATATTCCGTTAACTTCTCCTGAGGAATCGCAAAACTTGTCTTTCTTTTCTTTGACTTCTCAATAAATCCGCCGCTTTCGATCAGCTTTTTCAAGATGCCTGAAACATAGAACAAGCATCGGGATATTCTGATTTGGTTAATGCAATCATTATCAGGCACAGGTACGTCGGTCAAAGGATCGATGCCGTTTGCCAGCTTATCCAGATACATTTTAGCACGCTGTAAAGTTTCCAGTTCTGTCATTGCTGCCACTCCTTTTTCGAAATTTTGTTTTTTACTTTTACCCCTGCCCTCTCAGCACCACGAACGAATCGCCGGGGACCTCGACGGTGTAAACGCTGCCGTCGGGTCTCACACTGCCCGAAGGGGCAATCATGCTGTCGTCGGAGGGAAGCGTTGACGCGCTGAAACAGTACATGTCCATTGACGCGCCGCCAACGGCCGCCGCGGAGATCTTCAGCGTCTGGGGCTTCGAAGAGCGGTTCACCAGCATGAACGACCAGACGCCGTCCGGCGACTTGACCGCCACCGCGTCGCAGAAATGATCCGTGCCTCCGGTGATATCGTAAACTTCCGACCCCGGCACCGCGGCGTTGCACACCATTCCCCAGGAATAATAGACCGGACGCGGCTTCCAGTCCTCGTTCTTGTACGCGAACAGGCCCATCATCATAAGGCCGCCGTTGGAGCCGTCATCCGGATTGCCGGAATAATAGTAATATACGTTGTGCAGAGGCCAGTAAAGCGCGCCGGTGGCGCCGAGTTTGAGCGCATTGACCGCGAACGACGCGATGTACAGGCCGCGCTCGAAGCTGTCGGCGTTCGTGACCATGTACGCGCCCTGGCTGTGGCCGTCGCCGAATTCGCCCATGAAAAACGGTGTATCCCCGGCCAGTTTGATACGCGGCAGCAGGAAGTCCCGGATCGTGGCATCAAGGGCAGGATCTTTGACGTCCCAGGCGTAGTTGTGCGAATTGAATTTGCCGGCGGTACCGGTCAATCCCTGCACGTTTTTGGAGTACCAGTCAAAATGTTCCGCGTCGTCGCTGCCGACAAGCGTGATATCGCCGAGACCTTCCCGGTCCAGCCTTGCCCGCACCGTGCGGACGTAATCGCAGTAATGCTCCACGCTGACCGGAACGTCTTTACCCTCGCGGAACGAGTAGCTGCCCTCATTCTGCAGGATCACGTCGGTAACACAGCTGAGTTTCCATTCATTGCGGGCGTAATTGATCAGATAACAGATATTCTCCGCCATTTCGGGGAAGCTGTTGGGCGCGCTGATCCAGTCGTTAACGTCTTTGTAGCACAGCCATCCGGCGGAGGATACGGAGGCACCCCACCAGGTCAGCGTGACTTTCACGCCCAGCTCTTCGCAGGCCTGCAGATACCGGTGCACGCAATTCATTTCTTCGCTGTCCATTTTGAAGCCTGCCGGATCCGCCGTATCCGGGTCGTCGTTGTCGTTCTGCGGCTCCAGCCATTCGGGCAGGATCATCATGCGCACCCGGGCGATCCCCAGTTTGCGGATCCGCTCTTTGATCATGGCGAAATCTTCTTCCGTCACGCCCTGATTCCGGTTGAAGGAGATGAAAAATTTGGGATCCCATTCCGCGCCGAAAGCGTCGACTTTATGCCGGTTCGGCGTGTCAGACAGTTTAAGTTCATACGTCCGGCTCTCTTCAGTGATATTGTTCTCGTACATCACCAGATTGTCCACCAGCACTGAGCCGCTGCTGTTCCACAGCCGCACGCCCGCGGAGATCCGGGAAACGGCCGTCGTAACGGAGAACGTGAACGCAATATGCTCCCAGCCGTCGCTTTTGCCCAAATTAACGCCCCGGGGCGAGACCTTTTCCTCTTTCCACTGTCCCTCCGTGTCGTACCCCGTGTAACCCACCAGCACGCCTTCCCCCGTATCGCCGGTCTCATATTTTACGTCCGCTTCCACGGTGTAGCAGGCGTCGTGCGTGACGGTCAGGTCCTGGAAGCAGACCGCGTTGTCCGTGCGGGAGGATTCGATCTTCAGGCAGTTGCTGCCGTCCGGTCCGGCGTTTTTCGCAACGGAAAAGGCTGCCCGCCCGTGGCTGCTCCAGGTGGACCAGCCGGTCAATTCCGCATCGTTTTCTTCAAATTTGCTGTTCAAGAACAAATCGTTCATACTGTTTTCCTCTTTTTTCGGATCTGCTTTCGCGCATCCGGAGAGCAGCAGCATCGCGGTCAGCGCCAGCGCTCCGGTTTTTCTCGCTATATTCATAATTTTACGGGTCAACAGCTTCACATCTCCTATCGGCTCAAATTCAAACGCATTATTCTTCATTCCGTCTTTTTTGTCAAGCGGCTTCGTATCGCCCGCGTCATGCGGTCAACTATTCGTCACCGTAAAATCAAATCCGCAGCGCTCGTCGGCGGAATCTTCCGCGACCCAGAGCTTGAACCGGCCGGGTTCGACGACCCATTCGAGCTTTGAATCTACGAACGCCAGACCGGAGGCCGGAAGTGAAAGTTCAACGCGTGAAGACGCGCCGCGCGTCAGAAACAGCTTTTTGAACCCTTTCAGTTCCTTGACCGGCCGCACGCGCGACGCCACCAGATCGCGGACGTAGAGCTGCACGACCGCGGCGCCGTCGTATTCGCCCGTATTGGTAACGGTAAGGCGGACTTTCAATTCGCCGTCGGGCGCAATTTTGTCCGAACTGAGCGAGATGTCCGAATACTCGAACGTGGTGTACGATCTGCCGTATCCGAACGGGTAGAGCGGTCCGATCGGGCAATCCATGTACTTGGATTCGAAGCGCCAGTGACCATCAGCCGGGCGCCCTGTAGAAGGATGGTTATAGTAGATCGGGACCTGTCCGGTGGTGTAAGGGAACGACGTGGTCAGATGGCCCGAGGGATTCACTTTTCCGGTGAGCAGATCCGCGACCGAATTGCCCGCCTCCGTGCCGGGCTGCCAGATATTCAGCAGCGCCGCGACCTTGCCCTTAAATTTTGAAAGCACCAGCGGGCGTCCGGCGGAAACGAGGCAGACGACCGGTCTGCCCGTGGCGCACAGTGCCAGGACCAGTTCCTCCTGAGACCCGCACAGCTCCAGGTCCGATTTGGAACCGGCTTCCCCTGCCATGCCGTTTTCTTCGCCGACGGCGGCAATGATCACGTCGGACCGCGCCGCCCGGGCCGCGATCGCGGCGATCTCTTCGGGCTCCATATGCACGAACGTCGCACCGGGGATAACGTCAATATTCGCGTCCGGAATTGCCGCCTTGAGGCCCTCCTCGATCGTGACGGTACGCTCAGGATCGGCGATCCCGCACCAGCCCCCGAGCAGATGCGCTTTGCCGCACGGATGCGTGAGCGGCCCGGTAAGCGCGATGTTCTCAACTCCTTTGAGAGGCAGAATGCCGTCGTTCTCCAGCAGCACCGCGCACTGCGCGCCGGCTTCCCGGGACAATGCCAGATGCTCGTCGCAGAAGAATACTTTTTCGCCGTCCGGGTCGACGAACGGTTCGTCAAAAAGTCCCAGCAGATATTTGACCGTGAGGATCGACAGCACGGAGCGGTCGATCTCTTCCATCGTGACCTTTCCCTCTTCCAGCAGAGCAGGGAGATTATCGTTGTACATATCGCCGGCCATGAGCATGTCAACGCCCGCGCCGAACGCTTTGCATACCGCGTCTTTCGGATCTTCCGCAAAGCCGTGGTTGATCAGTTCGCCCACCGCGCCGGCATCGGAAACGACGAAACCTTTAAAACCGAATCGATCCCGGAGCACGTCCGTGAGCAGATAGCGGTTCGCCGTGGCCGGAACGCCGTTGACGTCGTTGAACGCGGACATGACCGTTGCCGCCCCGGCGTCGATACCCGCTTTGAACGGCGGCAGGTACACCTCGTGCAGCGTCTCGGGCGAGACGTCCGCGGTGTTGTAATCGCGGCCTCCGACGCACGCTCCGTACGCCGCGTAATGCTTCATGCACGCGATCAGGTGATCTTTTCCGGGAGCATCGCCGTCGCCCTGAAAACCCCTGACGGCAGCGGCCGCGAACCGGGAGCACAGATACGTATCTTCACCGAAGCCTTCCATTATCCGGCCCCAGCGCGGATCGCGGGCAATGTCCACCATCGGTCCGAAAGTCCATTTCAGCCCGCCTGCGTACGCTTCCTTTGCGGCCGCCGCACTGCACCGCGCGGTCAATTCCGGATCCCAGCTGCACGACTGCGCGATCGGCGTGGGGAACGTGGTGCGGTAGCCGTGTATAACGTCATCCGCGAATATCGCCGGGATCGGCGTTCTTTGCATATTCATAAGGTCGCGCTGGATCCTGTTGGTCTTTTCAGCGCCCCGCAGGGTCAAAAAAGAGCCGACCTTTCCTTCGCGGAAATGATCTTCGTACTTTTTCTCATCGCTGGAATAGATGGAATTGCCAAACTGCGAGAGCTGACCGATCTTCTCGGTGAGCGTCAATTTTTCCAGCAGAGCCTGTGCTTTTTCCCGGGCCGCTTTGTATGCGCGGGAGTTCATAATGTTGTCCATTTGCGTTGTCCTTTCAGATGATCATTATTGAGCGGGGCGGCGTCAGCCGTGCCCGGAAGTTTTGCCTGTTCCTTTGTCCGCGGCGGGAGGATGACCGAAGCGCGACACGTACATTCTGTAGAAGGATGAATAGTCTTTGAAACCGCAGGCAGCCGCGGCGGAAGCGACGTTGTCCCCCGCCATGATATGCTCACGTACGGCCAGCAGCCGCTTGGCACAGATGTACTGCCACACGGAGGAACCGGTCGCCCGCTTGAAAATGCGGTTGAGCTGGGACGCGCTCAGATAGAAGCGCCGGCACAGATAATCCAGCGACAGGTCCGAGGAAAGGTGCTCGTTGACAAAGTCGATCAGCGTGGACGTGATGCCCATGTCATGCG
The DNA here is from genome assembly GCA_902782885.1 of uncultured Ruminococcus sp. Taxonomy (GTDB): domain Bacteria; phylum Bacillota; class Clostridia; order UBA1212; family UBA1255; genus UBA1255. The sequence continues at coordinate 5,569 of CACZOW010000102.1, forward strand.
CTTTGTCGGTGCCGGCAACGGTATTTTGCACGGGATCGTCGGACAATAATTGAGAATTCGATGTAAACTGAATGAATATCTCCCCCAGCGCCAC
>CACZOW010000103.1 GCA_902782885.1 uncultured Ruminococcus sp.
GCGGGAGCAACGACTTGAAACGGCAGCTCGCCGGCAGCCTTTGATGTGAAAACCGTCATGCATCCGAGAAACAGCGCAAAAACCAGCGCGATCGAAAGTATTCTTTTTATCATGGTACCCTCCCAAACAAATTACTTTGTTGTCCGTCTTGAATTATATACGTATCCGGCCGTTTGTCAACAAAAACAGCAAAAACCGGATAAAAAGGCCGCGTTTTCACCGGTATGGACGTCAGAATGGCAAATAATCGTCAATCGATCGTATACTTCGCATTCAGCACGAATTCTTCATCCGCCCCGTCTGCAGCTGGTATGCTTTTCGGGGACAATGCGAATATCAGTTCATCTTCGCCGATCGATTCGTTCCCGAATAAACACCTCAGCCCTGCAGGCCGTATTCTTCGCGTTGTTCCCGCGCCCGCTCCTCAGCCATGTTCATGTACCGTTCGACGTTGTCGTAAATGTACTCGGCGACACGGCAGAACTCCGCCGTCTGATCGGGGAAAAAGTACGCGGAGGATTGCTCGCAGTCACCGTTGGCCTGAAGCTCGAGCAGCTCATCATCTGTTTCTTCGGCAACAAGTCCCATCCAGTCCTCATCCAGGTCTTCCTCCGATCCGTCAACGCCTATTCCGACGATAGAGAACGCGTGGTGTCCTCTCCTCAGCCTGAACGATAGGATATCGTTGATCTTTACGCCAACATATTCCGAAAAAATATATCCTATCAACTCGTGCGAGACCTCAAAATGCTCCGCCAGCTCCTTTTTTACCTTTTCGTAGATCGGATCCATATCGATGTATTCGGGATCCCTCGTCCATTCCCCGACGGGTCTTATCAGCTCGGAGATCAGTTCTTTGATAAACTCCTTCAAGGCGAATCGCATGTACTCTCCGCGCGGCGTCAGAAACTCTTTCGCACGGTCGGTATAACCGTGTTTAAGAAGCGACGGCACGAAAAGGTCGAGTTTTTCCGTGGCTCTGTCGAATACTTTTTTCTCTTCTGTATCGTCCATCTTACTCACCCTCGGAAGATACGTGTCTGACGTTGCCGTCCCGCCGTTCACCTTTTATAGTTATACTCAACCGTTTCGGTGAGCAGCCGGACCGCACGGCGCATAGCAGATGACGCTTGCGGACTTGCGCGCTTTCAGGGACACGTCCAGCCCGCTTTCGATCATAACTTTCCCGCTCGCCCTGAACGTTTTGCCGGTGTACATATCTTCGAACAGATATTCCGTATCCGGGCAAAGGTCGGAGAGCAGGTAGTTGGCCGAATTGACCGGGCAGTTCCCGCGCCGGAAGGACAATACCGCTCCCTCTCCCGTCTCCGGCATATGCAGGCGGTACGCGAACCAGTCCCGGTCATCCAACGTGACCGGCGTGAGCTGGTAATAATCGCCTTTGAACAGTTTGCGCACCTTCATCATCACCGCGAACATTTTCCGAAGCTCCGCGCCCGTTGCCGCATCCTCCAGCGCCGCCTCGATCTGCGCCATTCGCAGGCCTACGCCGGCGGAGAGGAAACTCATGAAGGTGTACCAGTCGGTATTGCCGCGAAAGATCGTGCCGTTCAGCGGTACGTACGGAGCCAGCCCCGCGGTCTGGACCTGCATGCCTTCGGGGCTCACGTCCGCGTAGCACAGGTAGTCCGAACGGAAAAGCGGGATCGCGCGGGTATTGGCCTCGAAATCCAGCCGCCGGCCGCCGGACGCGCAATTGTCAATGATCAGCCCCGGAAAGCGCGCGTGCAGCGTATCCCACAGCCGGTAAAAATTCTCCACGCAGCGGATCTCGGTGATTCCGCGGCGTCCCGGCTCGTCCGTATCGCGCCAGGAGTCCAGCGGTCCGGTATTGTAGTCGATGCGCAATACGTCGATTCCGTAGTCCCGGATGCAGTCGGAGATCATTTCCAGCGCCCACTGATACGCATCCTCCCTGCCGATGTTCAGCATCTGGGAGTTCGCGTCGACTTCCACGTTCATATAGTACTCCGGATGCGCTGTTTGCGCCGGGGAACCCACCACGGCGCGGTCCGGCTCCAGCCAGAGCACGAAGCGCATGCCGTTCGCGCGGGAGTAATCCGACACTTCCCGCATACCGTTCGGATAGCGTGAAATGTCCGGCTCGTACCAGCCCACATAATACGCCCAGTCCGGGGTGCGTTTGTCCGCGCAGCGCGTGCCGGGCGGTCCGTACCAGCCGGCGTCCACCCAGTACGTGTCCAGGGGCAATCCGGTAGCTTTGATCTCGTCGATCTCGCGCATGTTGCGCGCCGCGTTGTGCCCCCAGGAGCATACCGGCACCGGCGGGTCAACCAACTCTCCGTTCACGCGCGCAGTATGATATTTCAGCATAAATCTGCGGATCGTGCGCTGCGCGGCGTCAACGCCGCCGTCCCAGAACATCATCAATATCCGCGCGGTGCGGATCTTTTCGCCGGGATGCAGCACGGTGCCGAGCTCGGCCATGCCGCCCGCCAGCCTGAAGCAGTCCGGTCCGGCGGGAGTCTCTTTCTGGCGGACAATGACCGAAAACCGCCATTGTCCCGACCATCCTATCGCGGTAAATACACCGCGGTCCAGCGTCTGCAGGTTAAAATACGGGAACGCGCCCCTTGACCCGGACGTAGGTCTGCCGCCGACGCACTCGAAGTCCAGCCGCTTCGTGATCGAAATGTGATGCAGCACTTCTTTCTGGGGCATGAAATCGTCCGCCTTGCAGTCGGAGCCGTTGCTGTAGTACAGGATATTGTCCAGCCCGCCGTACTGCTCGGTCCCGGCCGTTCTGAAAGGCGCCGCTTCCACCAGCGCGTCAACGGCGTAAACGTCTTCGATCAATCCGCTGTCTGTATCTGCGGTATTTTCAAAAGTCAACAGCCATTCCACCGCGGGGAAATCGTCGAATGCGCGGATCTCCGCCGCCGCCCGGAGTCCGTCCGGCGCCGTATAACTGACGCCGTTTTCTGTTTTTTCAAATAACCAGTTTCGCAGCAATTCGCGCGAATTCACACCGCCGTATGTAAACGAGAACGGAACCGTCAGCGCGGATCCGAATGCTTCCGCCGCAAATGCGTCCCGCCGCTCTCCCGCAGTATTGCCCGCGTCAAATCCAATCATGATCATGGTCTCCTTGTTATGTGCATTTCCGCTCCCGAACGTCCGGGCCGCACGCATATTCTATCAAAAATCGGCCGGCTTATTCCACCTGAAAATAACATCTCGGCAAGCCGAATACGTGTTATTGTCTTTCCCCGTCGGCAAGTTCCCTTTTGTGCATCAGATGAATACCGACGTGTCCGATCCCCAAAACGATACCAGCCGCAAACAGGAACGGATTCTTTCCGTAAACCGCCAGCA
>CACZOW010000104.1 GCA_902782885.1 uncultured Ruminococcus sp.
TATATAGTATTTATACATTTTAGTAGAAAACGTGCCTATATTATACTGCAAATTCGGTGAAAAGTCAAGCGTTTTGCAGAAAATCTAACAAGGGGGCAGACCTGCCTTCAAGACCCGCTCTCAAGTAATGCTGACAAAGGGACAGACCCGCTCTCAAGTAATGCTGACAAAGGGACAGACCCGCTCGCGAAAACCAGCGAAGCGAACAGGCCTGCCCCCCCACTTTCCCAAGCATTATAATTACAACTTAAACAACTACCCGCAGCGTGATGATCTCAAACGGTTTAAAGGGGACAGACACGGTGTTGTCGACCACATCCAACCGAGCGACCTTATTCTCGGAAAGATCCGAAAGCCAGACCTCGCGGGGCGAGAAACCGAAGCGCACGGAGGCGTTGCCGCGGCAATTGTTCGCCTCATAACCGCGAACGATGATATCGCCCGAATACTCGGCCTCCTTGACCGTCTCAATGACCAGATTCGGTGCGTCGCAATTGACCAGGGACCATGTATCACCCGTCGCGAAAAGCGGCTTAAACGCCTCGCGGGAGGCCTTAGAATCGGCGCCGCGAGTGTTGACCTTCACCGCGTACATCGGGTAATTCAGATAATACGCCTGGCGGACCGTGTCGGACTCGCTCAGCGGGCCGCGATGCGGCAGGAGCGAATAAGTAAACGAATGATGGCCGCGGTCGGCAACCTCGTTAGGATACGTCGGTCGCTTGAGCAGCGTGAGCTGCATCAGGTTGCCGTGCACGTCGTGCCCGTACTTGCAGTCGTTCAGGAGGGACACGCCGTAATTGCCCTCGGAAAGATCCGCGAACTTGTGCGCGCACGTCTCGAACTTTTGGCGGTCCCAGGATGTGTTTTTGTGCGTTGGCCGCTCGATCGTACCGAACTGGATCTCGAAAGAGGCTTTGTCGGCGTTGATGTTGACCGGGAACGCCGCGCGCAGGATGCGGTGCGGGCTGTCCCAGTCGAGTTCGGTCTCGAAGTCAATGCGCGGGTCCTCGCCGTAGAACCACACCGTCTGGACAATTTGGCTCGCCCCGTGCCGGCGCGTGATCTTCACGCCTGCTTTGCCGCCGCGTTCGACGAAGTCAACGTCCTCGAATTCGTGCAGCGGATAATATTTATAGCCGCTGAATTCCTGGATCTCCCAGGCGTCGTACTGGTCGGGGTAGTCCTCGTAGATGCGGAGTTCGTTGCCCATGGCGCCCCGGTGCCCGTAAGTGTCGCCTTCGCACGCCCCGGATCCGTCCACGGGTCTGTCCCCGTGATCAAAACCAGGCCTGTCGCCTTGTTCGAAACCGGGTCTGTCCCCGTGTTCAAAACCGGCAGCCAGAACTTCCCTGTCGTTGACCTTGTCGTACAGCGACGCGATCTCCCAGTTTTCGTCGAACACGCAGCGGTAGAAAGGCGTGTCCACCGTGCCGCCCGCGGCAGCGGCCTGCTCCGGGGTCTGTCCCCCTGTCAGCTGTTGTCCCCCTGTCAGCTGTTGTCCCCCTGTCAGCTGTTGTCCCCGCGTCAGTTTGACGAGGCCGGAGCGGGCGCGCAGATTGACCGCGCGGAAACCCTTGGGCGGGATGTTGTCGACGAACACCGCACGCCCCCCCACGTCCACATAGCCGCGGCCAATAAAACTGTGCGGATTGAACACCAGGTACGACTTGTCGGTATTGACCGCCGAAAGCAGCGCCCCGATCGCACGCCCGCGCAGCTCAGCCGTCTCGCGGCGGATCTCCGCATACTCGCGGTCGCACTGCTCGTACACCTCGCGGATCGACGAACCCGGAATGATGTCGTGGAACTGGTTGACCAGCATCGTCTCCCACATCCGGTGCAGTTCCGCCTTCGGGAACGCCGCGCCCGTTGCCACCCTCGCCATGACGCCCAGCAGCTCACTGTCCAGCATCAGGAACTCGCAATTGCGGTTGTTCTTCTTATTGCGCGCGTTAGAAGTATACGTGCCGCGGTGGAACTCCAGGTAGAGCTCGCCCTGCCACTCGGGCAGGCGCGGATTGCCCTCGATCTGCTTCTCGAGGCGGCGGAGCATATTGCCCGCGAAATCGATCTGTCCCTTTGGCAGCCCCGGGATGCCCTTCTTCTGGCGCCGGAGCA
>CACZOW010000105.1 GCA_902782885.1 uncultured Ruminococcus sp.
ATCTCAATTCCCTTTGACCGCCGCGATGATCGCGCCGATGATGTTGCGGTTGTAGATAAACCCGCCCAGAAGAGACTGCTTGACCAGCTCGGCGAAAGACGTCAGATAGCCGCAGGAAGCCAGAATACCCAGCACGAAAGCGATGCCGTACAGGATCGCCGCGCCCAGCACGAAGCCCAGAATACCGCCGCCCACCGAATCCAGCTGATGGAGCACGGGAATGTTAAGCTCGCGGGTGCGTTTGACGATGACCTTGATGATCAGCATCACGATGATCGCGATCACGGCTATGATCAGAAAGGCGATCAGGTCCATTATCAGCGAAGCGGCTTTAGTGCCCAGGCGTTCCGCAGTGTCGGTATCCTCGCCGAAAATGTTCTCGCCGGCCTTGGACAGCCAGTTTTTGACCGTGTCGGAAATGTATTTCGGGATGGCGGACGCATCCGTCGCGTCTTTTTTCTGCTCTTCGGCGTTGACGTCCTTGCTGCCGTTTATCTTGTCCAGCGCCTTTTGGGCAATATTGGTGACGGAGACGGTGATCTTCTGCTCCATCTGCGTTCTGCCCAGCAGCGAGCGCACCGGGCCTTTCAGCGCGATGCCCAGCAGGATCGCGACGACAACGGAGATCACGGGCAGCAGCGTCAGCACGAAGCCGCGCTTTACGCCCACGATCACAAATATGACGAGCACCGCTATAATAACGAGGTCAACGATAATTGCCATTTCACTCTCCCCTTTCTGTTCGTGCGGCGGCACCGAAGGCGCGCGCCGTCAGCCGGTGAAGTCAACGATAAACATGCCCGAAACGGTATTGACCGCCAGCGAGCCGGAATTCAGGAAGGCAATGCCGGATACTTTCTCTACGAACTGGCTCGTGCCCACGACCGCGCCGCTGCGGGTCAGCAGGAAAACGGAATTGTCCGTGAAAAGCGCCGCCTTGTCGCCGCACGTCTCCATGCCGAACACGCGGCCCCTGATGTCGGTGCGCGCCTTTTCTTTGCCGTTCCGGTCGTACAGGACGAAGGCGGACATTCCGCCGGTGCCGGAGGTATTGTCATCGCAGTACACCACCGCGCACAGGTCGCTGCCGAAGGCGGAGGTATCGGCGATCATCGTCCGTCCGCCCGCGCGGCTCCAGAGTTCCCTGTCGCAGTCGTCCTTGCCGGATACCGCCGGCAGCTTGCGCAGCAGTCTGAGCGAATCCGAGTTGGCCGCGAACAGAGTGCCGTCCTTCAGGTAATTCAGCTGCAGGTAAACGTTGTTGTCCGTGAGCAGGCTGGAATATACTTCGCCGTCCGAGACCCGCAGGAACACCGTGGCTCCGGACAATATGCCGCCCGTGCCGCCGGTATAATACACGCCGGACGCGGCCAGCTGGCTCCGGTCGGGCGTCTCCGCCGCGGCCAGCATATGATACGTTCCGAATTTGCGGGTGAAGCGCTCGGTCAGTTTATCGCCGTCAATGCCCAGCAGCGTCAGCGACGATTCAAACTCGTCCTGCTCGCACAGGACCATCAATTCTTTGCCCGAGTCGGAGTAATACGCCGCAATGAGCGGATAGTCGGCAATATACCGCCACATGAATCCCTCGGACCCGAACGCCCACACGCTGCGGTCGCCCTGGTCGGTGATCAGCACGCTGTCTCCGCGCGCGGTGATGGCGGGGCTGCGGACGCTCAGCGAAGAGTTCCACTTCCACTTGCCCTCCCGGTCGATACCGGTGATGCCGTTCTCGTCGCATACGATCAGCACGCCGTCCGCGGCGGTCATCTCGTAACTGCCTTTGGGCGTGTAATCCACGCTTTTGACCGCGGCGGTGAGCTGGCGGTCGGGATCTTTCTTCTTGAACTTATCAAATACTTTAAAACGGATAAGCAGGAACACGGCGGCCGCGATCACGACGGCGGCAATGATCAGTCCCAGCACGATCCGGCGGCGCCGTTTCTTCCGGCGGCGCGCTTCCAGAACTTTGGGGTCGATCACTTTCTTTCCCTGCTCCGGAGCACTGTCCGACGGGTCAACGGCGGCGTTTTCCGCCGGGACCGGCGCGGCATTTTCCGCCGGAGCCTCCGCCGCGGTCACTTCGGCGGGAGCGTCAACATTTCCCTTTTTTCGTTTGTCTTTGTCTTTTGTAAACTTCTTCATAACTTATCCCGCCTGCGGATATGGAATGCCCAGCTTTTCGCAGAGATTGGCCACGGTCCCGGCAATGCCGTAATTGGCGTTGTCCGAAGTCAGCAGATACTGTCTGCCGTAGCCGCCTACATAACTGCCGTTCAGGTAGAAATACATGGTCGTATCGTCGCGGGCGAAGCACTCTATCGTCGTCACCGTGCCGTCGTGCTGCTCGTACCGTATGCGGCACAGCAGTTCGCCCTTCTCCGCCGGTTCCGCCTCCAGCCCGCTGAGCCGCAGCCCGTACATAGCCGTGCCGATGCGTTTGCAGTCGCCCCGGTAATCGTGATCGTCGTCGATATATGTGTTGACACCGTTGAAAATGAGCACGTCCTCGGTCTTTTCATCCCGGGCATCGTACAGCAGTTCGAATTTGTCGCCGAAGAGCTCGAGGTCGACGCGCGAAAGCAGCGTATACGACACCATAAATACATATTCGTCAATGTATGTAAGTTCAGGCTCGTCGGTAAAGTCCACGCCGGCGGCTCTTACCAGGTATACGTCCGAGGTGTTGTTGACCGACGCGTAGTAATAACTGCGGTCCGCGGTAGTGTCGCCCAGCGAGAGCGTGATGGATTTGCCCGGATCCGACACGGTCACTTTGTACTTAGCCGGGGACAATCCGTACTTTCCGAGATCCTCCGCGCCCAGTTCCACCACTTCGTAGAGCGTCAACGCGTTCAGATTCGAGATCAGCGTTTCGATAGGCGTTCTGTCGCCGGGCCGCTCCAGCGGATATGTGACGCTCCAGGCGCGCGGCTCTTCCGCCACGGTGCTGAGTTTGGCATTCATGCGCACGAACGGCTGACCGTTTTTGCTGATGCTGATGCTGTTGATCTGACCGTTATCATCGAAAGTGAATATCTTCGACGTGAGCAGATCTCCCGGCCGGATGATCGAATTGTCGCGGCTGGTCCGGCCCACCATATATATCGTATCCCGGCCTTCTTCCCAGACGTAGCAGTAATAGCCGTCCTGATTTTCCTTGCCGAAAACGACACGGTGCTTCGTACCGTCGTCGTCGGTGAAATTGACGTAATATTTGCTGTCCGCCAATCCGAATTCCACCAGCTTGGATTCGGTGATCTCGCCGCGGTAGCCTTCGCGGCCGTTCAGGTTGCCCATGGCGGAAAGTTTAAACTCCACGTTGCGGCTGATGATCTCCAGTTCCGGATTGGAGTCGGAGACCCAGCCGCTGCCGTCGCGCACCACGGAGAACGTGCTGCCGTCGTACGTGCACTCGATGCGCGCCACTTTGGGGATCGCGCCGTCTTCCCGCAGGAAGGCAAATACCGGCCCGGTGACCGTATTGTCCGGCACCTCGGTAGGCGACGGCGCCGGATCGAGCCAGCCTGCCTTCTTTGCCACGAAAAAGCCGGTCAATACCACCGCGATCACTATGAGCGCTATTATTGTGGTGAGATATTTCTTCATCTCAGGCTCCTCTGTCCGTCATTTATGGCGCCGGATCACCCATACGACGATGCCGGCGGCAACGATAAGCAGCGGGATCACCACGGCGGCAATGATGCCCAGCACGTTGCTCTGGGTCTTGGTGGTCACCATCTGCGTAGTGTCGTAATTCTTAACGTCGATCGAATACCCGTGATTCTCGCCGTAGCTGTCGATCATCCAGTCGACGGACATAGCAAAGATCGAGAGCGTGTAGCGGGTGTAGTTGCCGTAGCTGGAGTAGTAGTCGTCCGACAGCGCCAGCGTCGAACCGAACACCACCGCGTGAGTCACTTCCGAGAAATTCAGGTTCTTGGCGGCGGCGGCAACGGTAAACGCGCCTTCTTTCTTCTCTCCCCCGATTATCGCCGTGGATACCGAGTCCGGCGGCGTCTGTATGATCGGATAGTGGTTGATGCCGGCGGAAGCCTCGTTGATGTTGAGCACGTCCACGGAGCGGGAGAAGAATATCGGGATCGGGTAATTGGTGGAGCTGTTCTCGATGGGCCCGTTGGCCACGGGAGAACCCAAGAAGGAGAAGGAATTGCCCGCCGACGCGATCTGATTGTAATCGTTGGATACCGTGTCGTTGTTCAGCGACAGCGCGAACATATCGGTGAGCAGGCTGTTCAGGTTGGCAAATTCCGTGCCGTTCTGCAGCGGATTCACGCACACCGCCAGCTGGCCGCCTTTCTGTTCCAGCCATTTCTGCAGCATATTGCGCTCGCGGGAGGTGATGTCAAATTTCGGGCCCATGAATATCGCCACGGAAGCGTCATCGGGCATCTCCGTCGCCTCGGTCAGATTCAGCTGCTTCACGTCGCAGCCCAATCCTTCGATATACGTCAATATCTCCGAGAATCCGTCCACCGCTTCTTCGCCGTGTCCGGTAATGTAATACACCGTGGGCGAACTGTCGGCGGCAACGTACAGCACCGCCGTAGTCAGCTTGCGCTCCGCCTGCATGCCGGTCCGCACCGGAAGCGAGAATATGCCGCTGTAGGACTGATACTGGGTCACGTACATTTCGTCCGCCGGTATGCGCCGCGTCTTATCGCCGCATTTTACGATATAATCGCCGGGATTGTAGGAACCTGCGTTTATGCGTCCGACGGTGTCAAGAATAAAGTTCGGGTTGGCGTCGGGGTCAACGTACGACACCTTGACCCGGTCAAACTCATCGTACAGATCCAGCACTTTTATAACGTTGATGTAATTGGTATTGGCCTCGCCCTTGACGCGGTCGTACAGCGCGACGATCTCCACGTCTTTGTCCAGCCTGGACAGATTCTCTTTGGTGACGTCGCCGATGGAGTACAGTTTTTCCTTGGTGAAGTCCAGCGTAAGCGCGGTAGAAAAATGTTCCATCACCAGGTTGAGCACGATGAACAGCACGATGGCAAGGGCCATCAGCACCAGCATATTGGAGCCGAAACGGAAGCGGCGGCGCAGTGTCTGGGACAGGCCGGAGCGTTTAGCTTCCTCCTGTTCCGCGTTGCCTTCCGGAAGGATCACGTTGTTTTCATTGTCGTCGAAATGATCGGTACGCTTTTTCATGTTGCCGCCCTCCTTACTGCCAGCGTCTGCGCTCTACGTTCAGAATGGTGAAGAACACCATCATCGCCGAAAACGACACGTAGAAGAACAGCGAAGCGAAATTAAAGCCGCCCAGCGAGAAGTCGGAATAGCGGCGCAGCGGAGACAGCCACTGGAGCACCGCGCCGAACTTTCCGCCGACGGAGGCGCCGATGGACTGCATATAGTACAGCACCAGCAGCACCACGATGCCGGAGATCGCCGCCACCACCTGGCTCTCCGTAAAGGAGGAGGCAAACAGGCTGATGGCCAGATACGTGGCGCCCAGCAGGAAGAAGGCAACGTAGCCGCCGAAAGTTTTGGCCGCCGGCACGCCGTCTTCGGACATGAAGGTCATGAGTATGGGGTAGATCGCGGTAAGCGCCAGCATTATGGCGTACAGCGTGAGCGATGCGAAATATTTGCCCAGCACGATCTTCCACATGGGCGTGGGAGACGTGCGCAGCAGCACTTCGGTGCCGTTGCGCCGCTCGTCGGAGAGCAGTTTCATAGTCAGGATAGGCATGATGAACGTCAGGTACGTGGACGTCAT
>CACZOW010000106.1 GCA_902782885.1 uncultured Ruminococcus sp.
AAAGGTTTTCACGCCCGAAACGAAATCGAAACTGAAGAAGTTTATCCCGATCGCGCTTATCATCGTCTTAGCGGTCATCGTGATCTCGTCCTGCTGGTATACGGTAGCGGAAAACGAGAACGCGGTGGTAACCACCTTTGGCAAGATCACTTCCGTCGTCGAGGAAGCGGGCATCCATTTCAGAGCGCCTTTCGGTATCCAGAAAGTGCGGAAGGTGGAAGTAAAAGTCATCAAAAAAGTTGAGATCGGTTTCAAAACGCTGGAGAACGGCACTACGGTGTCCGTTGACAACGAAAGCAAGATGATTACGGGCGATTTCAATATTGTCAACGTAGACTTCTTCGTGGAATACCGCATCTCGAACCCGGTCAAGTACCTGTTCGCCAGCGCCTCGCCGGAGGATATTCTGAAAAATCTTGTCCAGTCCCAGATCCGCACAGTAGTGGGTTCATATCAGGTCGACGACGTGTTGACAACTAAAAAGAGCACGATCCAGGGCGAGATCCGCGACGCTATCTACAGCGAACTTGACCAGTACGATTTCGGCATATCCTTGGAGAGCGTAAAGATCCAGGACGCCGAAGCTCCGAATCAGGAAGTCTCCCAGGCCTTTAAAGCGGTCGAGACTGCCAAGCAGGGCAAGGAGACTGCGATCAACGAAGCTGAGGCATACAAGGAAGCCGAGATCCCGAAAGCGGAAGCCGAAGCGGATAAATTGCGCCAGAACGCGCTGTACCGTAAGCAGAACCGCATAAACGAGGCCAAAGAGCGCGTGGCGATGTTCGAAGCCATGTACAGCGAGTACAAGCTCAATCCCGATATCACCAAACGCCGCATGTACTACGAGATGCTGGAAGAAGTGCTCAAAGACGTTAAGCTGATCATCATCACCGATGACGCGAGCGTCCAGTCGCTGCTGCCGCTCGACAAGCTTTCGTGAGGGGAGGTCGGAGTCAATGAAAAAATACCTTAAATTACTGATCGCCGTATTGATAGTGCTTGCGGTCGTCGCGCTGTTCAAAGCGTTTTACAGCGTGCAGGAAGATGAATACGCGCTGCTGATGCGGTTCGATAAAGTGATCGACGTCAAATCCGACGCCGGACTGCATATGAAGATACCGTTTATTGACAGCGTCAAAAAGCTGAAAAAGAACGTTCAGCTGTACGACCTGCCCGAATCGGACGTGTTGACCTCGGACTCCAAAGCGATGAGCGTTGACAGCTACGTTATGTGGAAGATCTCCGAACCGCTCACGTTCTACCGTACGCTCGGCACTGACGCAGAGGCCCGCAGCCGTCTGGACGCGTCCACTTACAACTCTCTGAAAAATATCATCGGTACGCTGCCTCAGGATTCCATAATCCGTCTCGCGGACAGCGAAGGCAAGAACGACCTTAACAACCGCGTGTTCGAGCAGGTACGCGAACTGACCAAACCGTACGGCATCGAAGTTACGGACGTTAAGATTAAGCGATTCGACCTGCCCAGTGAAAATGAATCCGCCGTGTTTGAACGCATGATCGCGGAACGCAACCGCATCAAACAGTCATACATCGCCGAAGGTCAGGCGGAAGCGCAGAAGATCCGCAACGACGTGGATAAGACGGTCAATATCGTGGTGTCCGATGCCCAGGCAGAGGCAGAGGCGATCGTGGCGGAAGGCGAGCAGGAGTATATGAAGCTGCTGGCTGCGGCGTACGATACTCCGGAAAAGCAGGAGTTCTACGCGTTTATCAAATCGCTGGATGCCATAAAAGCATCGCTGATCTCGTCCGCCTCGGAGCAGGGCGCTTCGAAAGAGAAGACGATCGTTCTCGGTCCGGATTCGGAGCTGGCGCAAATACTTAAAGGCGCCGGCCTCACCGGAAATACGGGAGAATGATCAATGTACGGAAAGGAACAGTCAATATGAACTCCTTGAAAAGAATAATCAACGCGGCGCTTGCCGTTATATTGCTGCTGACGTCCCGCAGTCTGGCTGTATTTGCGGCGGAGGCAGAACCCGCGGAGGATGAGCCGGCAAACCTGACTGTCAGTCTTTCGGGCGATATCGAGGGAACACCTATGGATCAGAGCGGCAACATGGACAGCATGATCGGCTGCCAGTTTGCGATCACCGCGCCGGCGCTTTCAGTGGAAGTATGCTGTCCGACCTGGTCCCGGCCGAAAGGCGGATTCTTCACATTTTCGATCTTCAAGTTCGACACGGACTACGATACGACCGTCGGCAAAGCGCCGCTTAAATCCGTTCGCTACGACGAATTTGATGACAATCAGTGGCTGATACTTGAGTTCCCCGAATCTGAACCGCTGGTTCCGGGGGAGTATATCATCATTTTGAGCGAACCCGAGCCCGGTCTGCCCAGCGGCGTATGGCTGGATAAAAACTGCGATCAGCAGCTTTGCTGGACCGACGGCGTCGTGGACCCCAAGCATTCGCTCCGTTCCCGCATCACGTTTGTCGGCCGACCCGAATCCTATTTCGGTACTCCCACGCCGCCCAAACCCGAGACGCAGGACGATCCTTCGGAGCGTGGCACCGCGCCGTATATTGACATGACCGTACTGTTCAATGATCCGGACTGGAGCTACATATTTGCCGAGACCTCTGCCGTCAGCTTCGATATCGATGAGTATATGGCAATAACCGTTATGCCTGCGGACGATCCCTGGCTGGTGATCAAATTCGATGATATCTGTTCG
>CACZOW010000107.1 GCA_902782885.1 uncultured Ruminococcus sp.
CGTACGTCATCAGCCGTCATCAGCCGCAGGAAAAGCGCGCGCAAAATCGTTGTCCGCACGCGCGCGTTGTGCCACGCAAAAATGTTGCCCGCACGCGCGCGTTGTGCTATAATAAAGATTGGGGGTTTGCGGACGCCCGCTGCTCATAAAGACAACCGGCTGGAGATGAAAATATGCTGACAAAAAGAGTATTTGACTATACCAAAGACGGCAGGACCGTGAACTGCTTCCGCATCACCAATAAAGGCGGCGCGTACGTTGACGTTCTCGATTTCGGCGGGATCATACGGTCGCTGTGCGTTCCGGACCGTAACGGGAACCTGGTGGACGTTGTCATCGGTTTTGACCGCCTGTCCCCGTACCTTAAAAACCGCGACGCGTATTTCGGAGCGTTTGTCGGCCGGTTCGCGAACCGTATTCATGGCGGCAGTTTCACGCTGGACGGTGTCAAATATTCCCTCGAGCATAACGACGGCGACAACCATCTCCACGGCGGCACCGGCAGCCTGAGCGAACGTCTGGCGATCGTCACCGAAGAAACGGATAATTCCGTCACGCTCACATGGGATTCTCCCGACATGGATCAGGGCTACCCGGGCCACCTCACTGTAAATGTCGAATACGTGTTCGACGATAAAAATACACTTACGCTCAACTATACCGCGGTGACGGACAAAGATACGCCCTTCAGCCCTACCAACCATTCATACTTCAACATGAACGGTCCCTCCCGCAGTTACATCGGTGACAATGAAATCAAAGTCTACGCGGATAAATATCTGCCCGTTGACGCCGCGTGCATACCCATCGGAGAACCCGCCGCCGTTAAAGGTGCGCTGGATCTGCGCCGCTGGACGAAGCTTTCAAACACGCTGAAAAAAGAAGAGACAGACGCCAACCTGATCGCGGGCAGCGGCATTGACCATAACTTCCTGGTAAAGGGCTACGACGGCGAAACGCTGAATCGCGCGTGCGAGCTGTACGGCGGCGAAACCGGCATACGGCTGAGCGTACTTACCGACCTGCCCGGCGTGCAAGTGTATTCAGGCAACTACATCAAAGACGGCCTCAAAGGCAAACTGGGCCAGATCTACAACCGCCGCTGCGCGGTATGCCTCGAGACCCAGTACTATCCCGATTCGCCGAACCACGAAAACTGGCCTTCCCCGATCCTGAAAGCCGGCAAACAGGCGGAATACACCACCGTATTCGCCTTCGATATTCCCATGAAAGCTGTGGTGCTGGACGGCTACACCACCAACCCGGGCGACATCTCCTGGGAGCCGCTCTATAAAGTCTGCCTCATGGATATTTACGACCGCACGGCGCCCAAGGACGTGCTGCGGCGCGCTTCCGGCGCGGAGGCGGTATTTACCAATAAGACCGTATTGACCGCGGAAATGATCGAACAGCTGGATCAGCTCAAGTATGTGGGGCTGCTTTCCACCGGGGCCAACGTCGTTGACCTCGAGGCGCTCAGGCGCGCCGGCATTGCCCTCACCAACGTGCCGGGCTACAGCACCGAAGACGTGGCGCAGCTGACGTTTGCGCTGATCCTCGAATTGTGCGAAAAAGTCGGACTGCATTCCGACGCCGTGCACAACGGCGAATGGACCGACTGCGACGATTTCTCCTTTACCAAAGCGCCGCTCATCGAACTGGCGGGCCGCACTCTCGGCATCGTGGGATACGGCGCCATCGGCAGCCGCGTGTGCGAGATCGCGCAGGCGTTCCGGATGAAGGTGCTGGTCAATTCCCGCTCCGAAAAACTGCTGCCCGAAGGCGTGCGCGCCGTGGACAAAAAAGAGCTGCTCAAGAAGTCCGATATCGTGACGCTGCATGCGCCGCTGAACGAGGAGACGAGAGGGTTTATTGACGACGACGCGCTCGCGCTAATGAAGAAGGGGGCAATTCTGATCAACACCGCCCGCGGTCCACTGCTCGACGAAGCGGCGGTCGCCCGCGCGCTTGAAAGCGGCAAACTGGGCGGCTGCGGCGTCGACGTGCTCTCCACAGAACCGCCCGCGGAAGACAACCCGCTGCTCACCGCCAAAAACTGCGTCATCACCCCGCACATCGCCTGGGCGGCCCAGGCGGCGCGCATCCGTCTGATCGAGGCAGTGGCCAAAAACGCGGCGGCCTTTAAAGCCGGACGCCGGCTGAACCGGCTGGATTGACACGCCCCCGGACCGGATAAATGACTAAAAAAGAAGGACAATAACAAAATGGCAAAGATCCTTTTTACGGGCGGCGGCACCGCCGGCCACGTGACTCCCAACGTAGCGCTGATAAACCGGCTGCATGCAGAACTGCCGGATGCCGAGATACACTATGCGGGCTCCATCAACGGCATAGAAAAAGATATAATCGCAAAGCTGCCGTTCGTGGAATACCACGCCATCCACTCCGGCAAACTGCGCCGCTACTTTTCACTTGAAAACGTTAAGGACGCTTTCCGCGTGCTGAAAGGCATGGGCGACGCCCGTAAACTTGTAAAAAAACTGAAGCCGGACGTGCTGTTCTCCAAAGGCGGGTACGTCTCAGTGCCCGTAGTGCGGGCATGCGGCAAGCGCAAAATACCGGTGCTCAGCCACGAATCCGACATCACGCCGGGGCTGGCCAACAAAATGTCCGCCCGATACGCCACGAACGTGTGCACCACATTCCCGGATACCGTCGACAAAATACCCAAAAATAAAGGCATCCACACCGGCACGCCGATCCGGCGGGAATTGTTCGCGGGAGACGCGGACAAAGCGCGGGCCGAGCTGGGTTTCGACTCCAAACCGGTCATTCTGGTGATGGGCGGCAGCATCGGCGCCGCATCTATCAACACCGCGGTGCGGGACAATCTGAAAGCGCTCACCGCTCGTTTCAACATCATCCACCTGTGCGGCAAGGGCAAGCTGTCCGAAGAACCGGCACATGTTGCCGACCCGTCGTACCGTCAGTTTGAATTCGTATCCGATCCCCTGCCCGACTACCTGGCGCTCGCGGAACTGATAATTTCCCGCGCCGGCGCCAACGCCATTCACGAATTTCTGGCGCTCAAAAAGCCTATGCTGCTGATACCGCTGCCCCTTTCGGCCAGCCGCGGCGACCAGATCCTGAACGCGGAGTCCTTCCGCAAACGCGGCTTTGCCGCCGTCCTGGAAGAGGAAAAGATCACGCCGGAAAGCTTTGT
Organism: uncultured Ruminococcus sp.; assembly: GCA_902782885.1. Classification (GTDB taxonomy): domain Bacteria; phylum Bacillota; class Clostridia; order UBA1212; family UBA1255; genus UBA1255. The sequence goes on from CACZOW010000107.1 coordinate 3,185, forward strand.
CAGCGCCGTGAATGATCTGTACGACGGCCGCGAAACTTATATCGACGCCATGGCGCACGCGGACAGCATAGACGGCACGGCAAAGATCTGTGAAATGATAAAAAGCTACCTGAAATGAGCCGGCGGTTCGTTTCAGACCCTACAACTCAGAATAGTGTATTGAATCGTTTTTCGAAAGGAATGATCACATTATGGCAGAAAACAGACCCTCAGGGAGACAGCGCAACGTCTCCGGCGAAGGCAGCGGCGTCTACAGGCGCGGTCAGGGCTTAGGCACCGGTCCCGTAGGCAATCAGAACGGCTACAGCGGCAGACGCGGCAGCGGTTCCGGCAGCAGTTCCGGCGGCAGCTCAGGCGGTTTCAACGACGATGACGGCACCCGTGCGGGGCTGCTCAGTTCACTGGGCAGCAAACTAGGAGGCAAAGGAATAATCCTGATCATCATAGCAGTGGTGGTGCTGCTCGCCGGCGGCGGCGGACTTATCAGCAAGCTGCTGGGACTGTTCGGCGGAGGCGCGTCCGGCCTGATCAGTTCTTTGCTCCCCACCAACAGCGACACGTCGTTCGTATCGACGCTTGCAAATACCAACACTTCCTCGGGCTGGAAAGGCGACGAAAATACCGGAAAGCTGGACCAGACCGTTGCCGGCGGCGCGCGTGAAAAACGCACTCAGATCCTTGGCGGCGGCAAGGACAAAGTCACGGTGATGGTATACGTGATCGGCACCGACCTGGAATCCAAGAACGGCATGGCTTCTTCCGACCTGGCAGAGATGGCCAAAGCGACGCTCTCCGACAAGATCGAAGTGATCGTATTCACCGGCGGCTGCACCGGCTGGAAGACCAAAAACATCAGCAATACCACCAACCAGATCTGGCGCGTCACCGGCGGCGGGATTCAGTGCCTCGAAAGCAATTTCGGCAATGAGGCCATGACCAAACCCGCCACGCTCACCAAGTTCATCAAGTGGTGCGCAAACAAATATCCGGCCAACCGCAACGAACTCATCCTCTGGGATCACGGCGGCGGTTCCGTATCCGGCTACGGCTATGACCAGCGCTTCACGTCCGCGGGCGGCATGAGCCTTGCGGGCATCAACACGGCGCTCAAGGACGCGGGCGTCACGTTCGATATGATCGGCTTCGACACCTGTCTGATGGCTACCGCGGAGAACGCGCTGATGCTGTCGCGCTACGCGGATTATCTGGTTGCCTCCGAAGAGACCGAACCCGGCTGCGGCTGGTACTACACCAACTTCCTCACGAAACTCGCAGCCAATACATCGATGCCTACCGCGGAACTGGGCAAGACCATCATTGACGACTACACCGAATTCTGCGCGAGCCGCTACCAGAACGTGAAGACCACATTGTCGCTGGTCGACCTGGCGGAACTGGAAGCCACGCTCCCCGCGGCGCTCAATGCTTTTGCCAACTCCACCACGGCCATGATCAAATCCGACGACTTCAGCGAAGTCTCACAGGCCCGCGGCAGCACGCGCGAATACTCCTCCAGCAAGATCGACCAGGTCGATCTGGTCAACCTCGCCGACAACATCGGTTCCGACGAAGCCAAGGCCCTCTCCAAAGTCGTTAAGAGCGCGGTCAAATACAACCGCACCTCCTCCGTGATGACCAACTCGTACGGATTGTCAATTTACTTCCCGTACAGCAAGCTGAGCTATGTCGACACCGCGGTCTCCACTTATAAGAGCATCGGCATGAGCGACGACTACTCGCGCTGCATCAAACAGTACGCCAGCATGGGCACCGCGGGCCAGGTGGCATCCGGCGGCAGTTCCTCCCCGGTCTCCTCGCTGCTGGGCAACATCGGCAGTTCCATCGGCGGAGGCGGTTCGGACATGATCTCCTCCCTGCTGGGCAGCTTCCTGGGCGGCGGAAAATCCATGACGCCCGACGGCAAGGCAATTGCGATCGACGGTCTGGACAGCAGTAATATAAATTACATGTCCGACCTTGACGTCAATGCCGCATCCGTATTTCTGGCGAAAAATCTGCTTGACCCCTCCAAACTCGTCTGGCTGCAATATAAAGACAGCAAGGC
>CACZOW010000108.1 GCA_902782885.1 uncultured Ruminococcus sp.
CTGTCCGTTCATGGCAAACGTGTACGTCTCGCCTTTCCATACGGTGGAGAGCAGCCAGACCGGGAACAGCGCGTATTTGGCAGACTTTGACAGCACGGTGCAGTCGCCGGTGTTCTGGCGCACGGATGCGTACCCGGTCACGGTGTCATAGAAAGACTGCTGAGTGGTGTTGGCCATGCGCGTACCGGCGCGCTGCCAGCTGACGTCGGTATTGACGTCGAACTTGTCCGCCAGGTATCCGGCCAGGTAGGCGGTCTTGAAATCCACTGCTTCGCTGAAATCGAAAGGCTCGATGGATTCCATCAGCGCGTCGTCGAATTTCTCGGAACCGTCGATCGGCACGCTGCGGAAGCTGATGTTGCCTTCGCGGTACACGTCGTAAAATTTGGTCTCGGTGTAATCGTAATATTTGTCGCTCCACTTATGGACCGTGGTGGTCTTGTAGCTGTAATCGCCGTACAGCTCGGAATCGAATACCCAGAACGGTACGTACACGCCTTTGATCTCTTTTAACTTGTTCTCGTCCTTGAAAACTTTGGGCAGCAGCCGTTTGCCCTGAAGATGTCTGCCAAGCGCGGCGACGGCCTCCTCTTTGCTCAGCTTGAACGGTATCACGTAGTCGGGTTTGAGCTTGCCGGTGAAGGCGCCGAGCACTACCACCGGGTTGCCGCAGTATGGACAGCTGGTGGCGGCCATATTGGCGTCGCCGATTATTTCACCGCCGCAGGATCTGCAGACGTACGAATACAGTCCGTCCGTCTCGCCGTCCGCCCAGGTGTTGGGCGTAATGTCCTGCGCCCAGGAATTGCCCTCGATGTTGCCCCCGCCCAGCTGCGAGTCCAGTTTTGACAGTTCATCCACCGTAAAGGTGGAATCACAGAACGGGCATTTCAGTTTCTGCAGCTTGCTGTCAAATTTCAGCGCGCCGTTGCAGTTAATACATTTATATTCGCTCAGTTTCGGCATACGTAGAGCTCCTTTCGCGTACGTCTTCGACCGGTCGTCAATTTTCGGCCCCGAGGGCTTCCGCGGCGGCAAGGCATACCTCCCGGAATCCCTCTCTGATGCTCCCGTCGTCGGCGTCAATGCCGTATGTGGCAGCGCCTCTGAACCGGTACGCGAATTCAAAGATCTTTTGAACATCGGGTCTGTCCCCGTGTACAAAAGCGATAGCGGAATCATCGCTGTCAAATTCAAGCCCGCACAGCGCAGGCAGCCGCGTGCCCTGATTGGCGGTGACTTTTACCAGGCCGTCGTGGACGGTCAGCCAGGTGGCACGGCCTCCCTCGGCGGTATCAAAGAAGAACGAGCGGCGGCTGCCGGAGGCGAAAGCGCAGGCGGCAGCGTTGCGGTCGCGGCACAGTATCTTGACCGATTCCGCCAGCGAGTAAAGCGCCATACGCGCGGCAAGCCGTTTATCTTCGTTGTCCGTAAGCGATACCGCGCCGTCCGACTGCAGCGCGGCACAGCGGATCAGCGCGTCGCCGAACGCCGCGGCATCACATTTGGTTCCGGAAAGTTTGGAACCTTTTATTTTAGGCTTTTTCCCGCCGGAAACTACATATTTGCCGGCCGCTTCAATGAACGCAGCAAACTCCGCTTCGTCTTTGAAAACGACCTCATAATCCGGAGTGGTCTCGCGAATGATCTGTTTTTTACTCTTCTCGCGGTATTTGAACTCATCGTTCCAGTCGATGAAGATCTCGCCGGTATAAAGGCCGCGCTTGAACTGGCAGTCACCGTCGTAAACGATGTAATGCCAGCCGTATTTCTTGCCCTTGGCGCCGACGGAGATCTGAAAGACGGATTTCTCCGGCGTAAGCTCCGCCGCGGCGCCGACGGCGTCAATATAATTCTTCAGGTTGGCCGCGATCACTTCATAAAGCATGAGGCAAACCGCTCCTTTCCGCCAGTGGCTGGCAATTCAAAAAGTCCGGCGTATCGGAAGCGTATCAGAAATGAAACGCTTTGCGCAGGTCGGCAACTTCTTCGTCTGAGATCGCCACGATCTCGCCGAGGCTCCGGGAGGCAACTACCGCCTTCGCGCTGTACTCGATCACTTCCAGCTTGTCAAACGCGTTGAGCAGACTGGAGCCGGTGACGATAACGCAGTCGTTGTCCACCAGTACGATAGGCGTCATATTGTCAAACATATCCGCCACCATATCCGGCTGCAGGAAACTGGCGCCGAA
>CACZOW010000109.1 GCA_902782885.1 uncultured Ruminococcus sp.
GTGACCCAGAACGCTCTGATGCCTCTGGAGTACTGGATGGAAGTCCTGAACATTGACCGCGGCGACGTGTTCAGCGGTATTTTCGATGCAGGCATGATCAACAACCATCTTTACTACATTGCCCGCGACTTCAACCAGATCCTGTTCATCTATAACAGAGACGCTCTCGATGAAAGAGGTATCGATCAGAGCAGAGTGCATCCGGACTGGACTTGGGAAGAGTTCCTCGCGCTTTGCGCAGAGATCACCAACGATGACTACTACGGCGCCACGATGCAGCTCAACTACGACCCCGTGTTCATTCCGTTCCTCGAAGCGTACAACGGCCGCGGCAAGTGGTTCAGCCTGAAGGATAAATCCGTCGACCTTACGTCCGGCGATACCCTCAGAGCTCTGAACGAAGTGCTCGACGCCTGCAGAGAAGGCTACATCAACCTGGGTCTGGGCGGAGATTTCGGCCGCAAAGAGTCTGTGTTCAACTTCCTGGTATATCCTTCGATCAACTCTTCTGCTCAGACTTACGATCAGAAGTCCGTTGACTGGGATCTGATCAACCTGCCGCTCTTCAAGAATCCCGCTTTCGGCGCCGGTTCTTCGGGTGTAGGTGTTTACAACCGTACTTCCAATCCGGGCGCTGCCGCCGCGTTTGCTCTGTTCTTCTACACTCAGGAAGGTCAGCGCGCATTCAACGGCCAGACCGGTGGTTCCGTGCCGCTCCTTGCTTCCCTGAAGGACGATGATTTCTGGAAGCATCCGAACGATGCATGGGCTGACAAGAACTGGGATGCCTGCGTTTACAAGTCTGAAGACTATGCTACCATCGGCCGCTTCGCGTGCCTGCTGCCCCCCGAGATCGCGGATCTGCTCAACAACAACATTTCCGGCGTGCTCACCAAAGCCCTTAACGGCGGTGCTTCTCTTGAAGACGGTATGGGACAGCTTCAGGAAAAAGTCAATCAGAAGTGGAGCACTCTTGCCAACGGCTGATCCGGCTTGTAGTTTTAACGTAATTTGATTATAATGGGACCTGCAATGAGCAGGTCCCGTTATTTTTTTTCGGGTACGGTCTGCAACAAAATAATATTGATCACATACGGAGGAAGTCGGTATGGATACTAACATCGAAGCGTGCGGACAGCTTAGACCGCGCTACCGCAAAGCCAGCTCTGACGGTCAGTTTGCGGTACAGGAAAACAGCGCGATCAGACTGGTATGGTTCCGCCGCCTGGGCGGCTGGGGCTTTTGCGAGATATACACGCCGGAGGGCAAATTGCTTGCGGTGCTGGACTATCTGGGCGAAGTGCTGGTGCGGGATCAGGAGATCCCGATGCGTCTGGAAGCGGACACTTACCGGGTGGAGGAGACGGAAAACAGCATAGATATGGTTTTCGACGTCAGATCCACCGTGGTGCAGAAACTGCTGGACGGCACGTCGTTCGCCCCGTGGATGCATTATCCGTTCACGCGCCCGGTGCTGACCGGGACCGTGCGTGTATCCCTGGACCGCATCCGGCCGGAGATCACGTATTCCATGCGCGTAAAAGCCTGTGAGAACATGTATTTGCGCTATCTGCGCGGTCCCTGGCTCAAGGTGGGCTGCGATTCGTTCGGCACCGAAAAGACCGACGCCATCTTCCCGGGCATCGACTGGGTAGTGGGAAAAGAATGGTCCAGCGGCAACGACTGGTTCCGATATCCCTGGTCGGAGAAATACGCGCCCTTCGTCAATAAAATGTCCGCGCCCTGTATGACTATATCTCACGGCGGCGACGCTATCGGCCTGTGCTGGGATCCCAAAATGTGGGCATCGCGCTGGTTCAATTATAAAGCGCATACGGCGCAGCCGGTATTCGCGGTGCCGAATTTCGTTGACCGCGACGACAACAGCCTGATGGGACTGATGCTGCCTTCCGCCGAAGGCCTCAAGGACGAGAACCAGCTGTATGCGGAGCCTCCGATGGAAGTGCATCTGGACCAGCAGTTCCGCATTGACGTCCGCATCTTCACGGTAAAAGGCAACGCCGCGGACTGCTTTGCCGAATACGTAAGGCGCAGCGGATTGCCCGCGATGGACGGCATGGATGACCGTGCAACATACGAAAACGTACTTAAAAAGATCGCGTTCCATTTCAATTCAAATCTGTGGAACGCGGAGAAAGGTTTCGGTTATCCTCAGAAAAACGCGTACTCCTTCGGCGTGCCGGGCTGCCTGCGGCGTTTTGTGCGGGAATTCCCGGCGGACCCAAGCACCCCCGGACTATTGGAAAAGATCGCCGCGTGCGACGCGCGCATGGGAGCGGGGAGACCGGAAAGCGGCACGCCGGAAGAGCGGGGCAAAGCGCTGACAGAAAGTGCCGAAAGGACCCTGCGTTACCAGCGCGCGGACGGCACGTTCCGCTTCGAACCCGACGGCCGCCACTATATGAAGGACGATTTTGTAGTGGCGAGAATATTCGCGGAGCCTATGGGCATCGCGGAAGACACGGCGCTGGATATGAATATGCTGCCGGCGATCTCGCTGCTGAAGATCGCGGCGGAGCTGGCGAAATTGCCCGGTTTTGAGACCGAAGGGAAGCGTATCGGCGGTGCGGCGCTCAAGGCCGTGGATGCCTGCAACGGAGATATCAGGCCGGAAGGCGGCGATTTCTGGGAGACCCCGCTGCATGCCGCAAATTTGTTCGCGGCGGGACACGCGGCGGTTGCCTCCGTGCTGGCTTGGAGATATACCGGCAATGAAAAGTATAAGAAAAAGGCGGTGTACTGGCTGCGGACCGTGCTGCCCTTCACCCACCTGTGGGAACCCGACGGGATGCCGATGCTGTACAACACCAAACCGTGCCTGTGCTCCAGCGACTGGTACTTCGCCAACTGGGTGCGCGATCACGTACAGTGGGAAGTGCTGAGCTTTTTCGCCCAGTCCGCCTCGGAACACATCGACTGGCGCGAGCTGGATCCGGACATCGACTGGCTGCGTTTCCGGCAGGGCATAACGCTGGCGGCGGCGCGCTGGATGGTGGATCATACCAGGGAAAAATGGATGCCCCACAATATCCCGGACACTTACGATGATTACGCGCGCGGCGCATTCGACGGCTGTTTCCCGGACACGCACAACAGCGCCACGGGCAATTACGGCGGCATGTTCATCTCACCGGCCGCGATCGCGGACAACCTGTTCGCCATCCTTGATTTAATGGACGGCAAATGCTAAAATAAAAAAACTGCCGCGCGTTTCGGAACGCGCCTGCAGCGATCATCAAACTTAAACGGAGGTGTGCGCCGTGCCCATCAAAATACCTGACAACCTGCCTGCAAAGGAGATCCTTCGCAGCGAACACGTGTTTGTTATGGATGAGGCAATGGCGTTCCGGCAGGATGTTCGTCCTCTCCAGATCGCTATAATGAATCTGATGCCCACCAAGATCGTCACGGAGACTCAGCTGATGCGGCTGCTCAGCAACACGCCGCTCCAGCTGGAGGTAACGCTCCTGCATCCCGGCACGTACGAATCCAAAAACACGCCGGTGAGCCATATGGAGACGTTCTACAAGACCTTCGAAGATGTGGAAGACCGTAATTTTGACGGGCTCATCATTACCGGCGCCCCCGTGGAGAATCTCGCGTTCGAGGACGTCAAATACTGGCCGGAACTCTGCCGCGTGATGAAATGGTCAACGGAGCACGTCACCACCACGCTGCACATCTGCTGGGGCGCGCAGGCGGGCATGTACTATCACTACGGCGTGCCCAAGATCGATCTGGGCAAAAAGCTGTTCGGCGTATATCCGCACTATGTGCTGAACCGCCGCACGCGTCTGATGCGGGGCTTCGACGACATATTCTACGTGCCGCATTCCCGCTATACCGGGACCTCGCTGGAAGACGTGCTTAAAGTACCGGATCTGGATGTGCTGGCGCTCTCAGAGAAGGCGGGGCTCTGCATCTGCGCCTCCCACGACCGGCGGCAGATCTACATGACCGGCCATCTGGAATACGACCGCGACACGCTTAAACTGGAGTACCAGCGGGATATCCAGAAAGGGCTGGACATCGCGGTGCCCGAGAACTACTTCCCGGACGATGATCCGACCCGCAAACCGTATCACCAGTGGCGCAGCCACGCGTATCTGCTATACGCCAACTGGCTCAACTATTATGTCTACCAGGCAACACCGTACGATCTGGCCGATATCAATCTTAATTTCGTGCCGGACCGCAAAGGTGAGTAAGTTTACCCGGGAGGCCGCAAATGGATAACGACAACACCGCCGGCGGCGGAGAGACCAAAAAGGCATTTGTCAAGCGCGATGTCCGCGGTTATATCATATTTTTCGCGGTCATGATATTCGTTGCCGCAGTCGTGGTGTGCGTACTGATGCTGCTTCCGGGCAAGAACCCCACGCTCAGAAGCAGTTCGGACAGCGGGCTGGGGCGCAGTTTCGTATTTCCGTTCGTGTTCACCGATGAGAGGAACAGTCTGTACATAGTAAAAAATCAGGACGATACCGCGCTCGCCGTTGACGATTCCGTGCGGGACGCGGTGCACATAGCGTCGAAAGGCGTGGTGTATTACGTGCGCGACGGCGTGCTGTGCTGCTATGAGATCGATGCTGGCCGGCGGTATTCGCTGGCGGTGAACGTTGACCGTTTTGCCGTTGCCGGCGACCGGGCGTCCGTATATTATTCCGCGCCGGACGGCTCGCTGTGGTATTCCAACGGTAAAAAGAGCACCAGGCTGGACGAAGCCTGTGAAGGCCGGAACGGCGCGTTTTTCATCGCGGGCAAGTCTGCGGTGCTGTTTGTTTCCGGCGTTGACAACGCCTCGGCTACCGCGGATCTGTACTGCTTTGCCCCCGGGGGAAGCGTCCGCAAACTGGCGGATGGCATATCGGCAGTCGACCGGTTCGGCCTCTCTGACGGCGATAAATACGCGTTTTTCCGCAAGGACGGCGACCTGTGCGTGTACGATCTGAAGGGAAAAGAGATCGCCCGGACCGCCCGTGCGATGCCGGTGGACGCCACCAAGCAGGCCACGCTTATCGAACCTTCCACCAAGGTCCTGGCCCTGGACGGCAACGTACCGCTAAAATACGTGTACGTGCCCGCCGCGGAAGGCTCGGAGCCCGGTTCATTGCTGTATTTCGGAGGTAAAGACTTCAAAACGCTTTCGGACAACGTCCGCCGGATCATTTACTGCGCTCCCGACCAAAGTCTGCTCATATACACCGTTCCGGAAAACGGCGGCGAACGCGTATACCGCGCAAACGGCAAAGGTTCCTCCGAAAAACTCATTCTGCTGGAAGATACCGTGCGCTGTCTTTACGACACGGACTCCGACTATCTGTACTACCAGAAAAATTCCGGCGCGCTGTACCGCGTGAACATCTACAGCGCCGGGCTCAACTCGGTACAGATCTCGGAAAGATCCGCGCTGCTGTACAAATATCCCGGCAAGCCCTTCGTGCAGTTCACGATAGAGGATTCCGACATCGTGAGCCTGGTGCACAGCAGCAACACCGTGCAGCAGTACAGCGGCGAAAAAGAGACGCGGCTGTACGGCGCGGACAACGACAAATACCTGCTTCTGCGCCTCTACGGCGGCGATACGGTCTCGCTGGATCTGGCGGATTCCGGTTATTTCACGCGGATCAGCGCAAACGTTGACAACGGCCTGTTCTTCGACGGCCTTCTGGAAACGGTGATATACTCTTCCGGCGGCTCGCTTTGGCTGTGGACGGCAAAGGAAACGGCTGAACTCGGCAGTTTCGGCAAAATTACGGCGGTCAATGTTGCTTAGGACGGAGCTTCCCATGGACGATAAACACAGTGTATCATACGGCGTACGCGGCACGCGGACGGCACGGCACGGCGGATCGGGATCCGCTGCGCTTTGGTGTGCCGTTATTGCCGCCGTGCTGATCGGAGCGGCGCTGCTTTCCGGCTGCCGTTCCGTAACGAATCCCGAGATACCTGTTGTCACCGTATTTTACGAAAACACTCCGCCTGCCACCGACGACCCGTACGTGATAGTGCCGGAAACGCCCACCGCGCCGCCGATGATGGAGTCGCCGATCACATTCACGGATATCAACTTTGAAAACGCGGTGCGTGAGTTTCTGGGCCGGAACCTGGGCAACATCTATCCCTCCGACCTCCGGGATATCACGCGTTTTTCCGCCCGGGTGAGCGGCATCTATAATATAAGCGAGATCGTGTACTTCACGGCCCTCGAGGAACTTGACCTGATGGGCAACCGCATCAACGACCTTTCTCCGGTCGCCGCCCTGAAAAATCTGAAAAAGCTGAATGTTGCCCGCAACTTCACCGTCATGACCGGCGACCGCGAAAAGGGACTGGACATATCGCCTCTGGGCGCGCTGCCGCTTCTGGAGGAACTGGACGCGTCATACGACCTGATAACCGACGTGTCCGCGCTGGCGTCGCTCAAATCGCTGAAATGGCTGGATATCCAGAACAACCGTCTCACGTCGCTGGAAGGACTCGAGAACTGCAAGGCGCTGGAATACCTGAATATCTCTGGCAGTTTCCGCATCGACGCGGACAACAACGAGACCGGCATCACGGATATATCGCCGCTGGCGGGATTGACGTCGCTCAAAACGCTGTATATGCGCAACGGGATGGTCAGTTCGCTGGAGCCGCTGAGCCGGCTGGATTCGCTTGAATATCTTGACGCCACATACAACGCGCTCCGGCATCTGCCCAACATGAGCCGCATGACCGGCCTTGCCACACTGATCGTACGCTTCAACAATATTCTTGACCTGGACGGGCTCGCGATGCAGCGCACCGTGCGCGTACTGGACGTCCGGGACAATTTCATCCGCGACATCAGCGTCATCCTGCTGATGTCAAAACTGGAGACCGTGTACGTGGACGGCAACCCTGTCCAGGACTACAGGCCGCTGGATATGTTCGAATCCATTAAAAACGGAACTCTTTTACCGCCGCCGGGCGGGAACAGTCATATCCCCGTGACCTGACGGTCCCGAAACTGAGGTGTCAATGTGAAGACCGGAAGGACCAACCGCAACAAATTCAAAAAAAAGCCCGCTGAACGCCCCGCAGAGCGTCCGGAGCCCGAGACCGGGTATGTGAACCCTATCCAGTGGTTCCCGGGCCATATGGCTAAGGCGCGGCGCCTTCTGGCGGAGAACCTTTCGAAAGTCGATCTGGTGGTAGAACTGCTGGACGCCCGCGCGGTGCTTTCTTCGCGCAATCCCGAGATCGACCGGCTGCTGGGCTCGAAACCGCGGCTGGCGGTGGCAAATAAGGCGGATCTCGCGGATCCTGCCGTTACGGCGTCGTTCGTTAAAGATTTCAGCGCCCGCGGGATCACGCTGCTTCCCGCGGATTCCCGCGACGGTTCCGGCGTGAAGGCCGTGCGCGCCGCCATAATGGAACTCATGTCCGAAAAGCTGAGCCGCCGTCTGGAACGCGGCATGCAGTCGTATACCGTGAAAACGATGGTGGTGGGCATCCCGAACGTGGGCAAATCCACATTCATCAACCGTATGTGCGGCCGCGGCGCCGCCGTGACGGGGGACAGACCCGGTGTGACGCGCGGGGAGCAATGGCTGAGGGTCGACGACAGCATCGCACTGCTGGATACGCCCGGGCTGCTATGGCCCAAATTCGATGAACGCCGCGTCGGTCTCTGCCTGGCGGCGACCGGCGCCATCAAAGATGATATCCTTGACCGCGCGGAGATCGCGTCGTTCCTGCTGCTGTACCTTCTGGACAATTATCCCGGCACGCTCCGGGACAAATACGGGCTGGATGAAGAAGCGCTGCTGAACGCGGACGGATCGTCCGGCGGAACGGACGGCATTTCGACGGAAGGCGGCGCGGTGCTCTCCCGCATCGGTACGGTGGGTTATCCGGCGCTGGAGCAGACGGCGCTGAAGCGCGGCTGCCTGCGCAAAGGCGGCGTCGCGGACATCGAGCGCGCGTGCGTGCTGGTGCTGGACGACTTCCGCGGCGGCAGACTGGGCCGCGTTTCGCTGGACCGTCCGGAGGGCAGTTTAGGCACGGCGGCCGGAGGCGATTGACATGACGGAAGAACGCTTTTTTGAATTGACCGCGTACGAGCGCGAACTCTGCGCGAAAGGGCACGCCGTCATCGGCGGGCTTGATGAAGCGGGGCGGGGGCCGCTGGCGGGACCCGTTGCCGCCGGATGCGTGATATTCCCGGCCGCGGGACCGTTTCCGAAAGCGGACGACTCTAAAAAACTCTCGCCGAAACGCCGGGACGCGCTGTTCGACGAGATCAAAGAAACGGCTCTCGGCTGGGGCGTGGGGCTCGCGGACAACGCCGAGATCGACCGGCTCAACATCCTCAACGCCACATATCTGGCCATGCGCCGGGCGGTGAAAGCGGCGGTCGAATGCGCCGCGGAGCGGGGCAATACCGCGCCGGAACTCATCCTTGTTGACCACGTGCACGTGCCGGAGCTCGCTATTCCGCAGCTGTCGATCACGCACGGGGACGCGTTGTCCGTAACCATCGGCGCGGCTTCGATCCTGGCCAAAGTAACCCGTGACCGCCTGATGGAACAATACGATGCCGAATACCCGGGCTACGGATTCGCGGGCCACAAAGGCTACGGCACCGCCGCCCACTACCGCGCGCTGAACGAGCTGGGCCCCAGTCCGATCCACCGCATGAGTTTTCTCAAGAAAATGCACGGCATTGACGCCGGAGATTGGGGGAGCCGCTGATGCTGGTCAAAAATCCCAAATTCGTTATTTCCGCCGTGCGGCCGGAGCAGTATCCCGTGTCGAATCTGCTGGAAGTGGCTTTCGCCGGCCGTTCCAACGCGGGCAAATCCTCCCTGATAAATGCTTTGGTCAACCGCAAGCGCCTCGCCTACAGCGGCAGCACCCAGGGCATGACGCGCCAGATCAACTTTTACGATCTGGACGGCGAGCTGATGTTCGTCGATCTGCCGGGCTACGGCTACGCCGCGGTCTCCAAAGACCAGAAGGCGCTGTGGGGAAAAGTGGTGGAAGGCTATCTTAACGTGCGGCCGCAGCTTTACATGGTGCTGCTCCTGCTGGACGTGCGCCGCGATCCCAGTGCGGACGATCTTCTGATGTACCGCTGGATCCGCGAGGCCGAGCTGGAACACGCTGTCGTGCTGACCAAATGCGACAAACTTTCCCGCATGAAATGCCGCGAGCGCGTTTCCGAGATCCGGCGGGCAATGTCTCTTCCGTCCGACGTCAACATCTTTCCCGTTTCCTCCACCGACCGCACCGGCCTCGAGGCGCTGTGGGCGGCGATCGACAGCGCGGTGGAAGTGGAATAGCGCGGTGCCGGCCGACGAAGCGTCTTGACCCTCACCGAGATATGTAGTAAAATCACACAGGTGCCCGGGAAGCCGCCTGAGCATGTGCGATCCCAGGCCGAGGCCCGAGCGTGTGCGGGCGCCAATGTACTACGGAAATCGGTGTTGACCATGAAAAAATGCTTTATTGACCGCGAGACCGCCGAAAAGCTGGCGGAAAAGTATCCTACACCATTCTACGTTTATGACGAGCGCGGCATCCGCGAAGGGATCCGCGCACTGAACCGCGCTTTTGCCTGGAACGACGGCTTCAAGGAATATTTTGCGGTAAAAGCGTGCCCGAACCCGTTCCTGATGCGGATCATACGCGAGGAAGGGTGCGGGATGGATTGTTCGTCGTATTGTGAACTGATTTTGTCCGACAGCGTAGGGCTCCGGGGCGACGACATAATGTTCTCGTCCAACGTGACGCCGGCGGCGGACTTTGAGTACGCGCGCAAACTCGGGGCGATCATCAACCTGGACGACGCCACGCACGTTGACTTCCTGGCCGAACACGGAGGCATACCCGAAGAGATCTGCCTGCGCTTCAATCCGGGCGGCGAATTTTCCATCAGCGGCGCAATAATGGGCAGCCCCGGCGAGGCCAAATACGGCATGACCGAGGCGCAGCTGATTGACTCCGTAAAACGGCTCATGGGGCTCGGCGCGAAACGCTTCGGCATCCACGCGTTTCTGGCGTCGAACATGATCGATCCGGATTATTACCCGCGGCTGGCGGAGATACTGTTCCGGCTGGCGGTGAAGGTCAGCGCGGAGACCGGCGCCGACGTCAGGTTCGTCAACCTCTCCGGCGGCATCGGCATCCCGTACCGTCCCGAGGACAAAGCGCCGGATCTGGACTATATCGGAGAAAAAGTGCGGGAAGCCCACGAGCGCATCGTGGCGTCCTCGCCGCTGAAAAAGCTGGCGATCAAAGCCGAACTGGGACGCTACATCACCGGCGCGCACGGCATGCTGATCACCCGGGCGATCCATGTAAAGCATATATACAAAGAGTACATCGGCGTCGACGCCTGTGCCGCGAACCTGATGCGGCCCGCTATGTACGGCGCGTACCACCATATCACGGTACTGGGCAAGGAAAACGCCCCCTGCGATCACGTTTACGACGTGACCGGGGGACTGTGCGAGAACAACGATAAATTTGCCGTTGACCGCACGCTGCCGGAGATCCGGATCGGCGACCTGCTGGCGATCCACGACGCGGGCGCCCACGGATACGCTATGGGCTATAATTACAACGGCAAACTGAAATGCGCGGAACTGCTGCTGAAAACAGACGGCAGCGCGGAACTGATACGGCGGGCGGAAACGCCGGCGGACTATCTGGCAACATTTGATTTTTGCGATATTATTAAAAAAGACCTGCTGTGAGCCGCGGGAGCGGAACGCGGCAATTGACGCCGCCGTACTGTGCGGCGGTATTGCGGAAGGAGAGATCAAAGTGGACGTTAACGGCAACAATGTCGGCGGAGTAAATAAAGATATTGCCGCCCGCATACGCGAACTGCGGGAAGTATGCGACATGGAGCGCTCCGAACTGGCGGATACGCTGGGCCTTACGGAGGAGGAATATGCACGCTACGAAGACGGGGAGAAGGACTTCCCGGTAAGCTTCCTGTACGAGCTGGCGGCGCTGTTTAAAGTCGACCTCACCGAACTGCTCACCGGTACCGCGCCGCGCCTGGCCAACTGCTCCATCGTGCGCAAAGGTGAAGGCATCGCCGTTGACCGCTACGAAGGATACGACTTTGAAAGCATTGCCTACAAGTTCATCGGCCGGCGCGTGGAACCCATGATCGTTACCGTCGGGCCCGAGACCGAAACGAACCCGCCCGAAGCCGTTTCCCACTCCGGGCAGGAGTTCAACTACGTGCTGGAGGGACAGATAACGGTCCGTTTCGGCGAACGCAGCTTCCTGCTGAACGAAGGCGATTGCTTCTATTTCGATCCCACGGTGCCGCACGCGCAGAGCGCCGCGGGGGGCAAAGCGGCCCGGTTCCTTACCGTGATAATGCCGTGACGACTGACCGGTGACAACAGGCAGATTGGTGACAGTAAAATGAAAGACGCACTTTTAAAGCGGTTCTCGCCGCGCCTCGAATTCGATTCATACGAGGATTTCAAACAGAATTTTATGATCCGCGTGCCGGACGATTTCAACTTCGGATATGACGTGGTCGACGCCTGGGCGGAACTGGAGCCCGGCAAAAAAGCGCTTGTATGGTGCAACGACGCGGGAGAGGAACGCGTTTTCACATTCAACGACGTTAAATCGCTTTCCAACCGCATCTGCAATTATCTCGTTTCCCTGGGCATCCGCAAGGGCGATAAAGTGATGCTGATCATGAAGCGGCGCTGGGAGTACTGGATGACCGCCACGGCGCTGCACAAACTGGGCGCGGTGATGATCCCCGCCTCGTTCCAGCTCACCGAAAAAGACCTGATATACCGCATCAACGCCGCAGGCGTGCGCATGATCGTGACTGCCGAGGACGAGTTCATTATCAGCCACGTGGAAAATTCCCTGGCGCAGTGTCCCACGCTGCAGTACCGCGCGCTGGTCACCGCGAAGGACGGCGCATGCCGCGCGGGCTGGCTGGACTACCGCGCGGGCTTTATGGCGCAGCCGGACCGCTTTGACAGACCGGCGGGAGACAGCGCCGTATG
Source organism: uncultured Ruminococcus sp. (assembly GCA_902782885.1). Taxonomy (GTDB): domain Bacteria; phylum Bacillota; class Clostridia; order UBA1212; family UBA1255; genus UBA1255. Next base: position 12,045 of record CACZOW010000109.1, read on the forward strand.
CGCCGTTGACCCCATGATCATATACTTTACCTCCGGCACCACCGGCATGCCCAAAATGGTGCTGCATCTGCAGAAATATCCTCTCGGACATATATTGACCTCGCGCTTCTGGCAGCAGGTGGAGGACAATGGCCTGCACCTCACCGTATCGGATTCGGGCTGGGCCAAATTCTCCTGGGGCAAAATATACGGCGCCTGGCTTTCCGGCAGCGCGGTCCTGGGCTACGACATGGACAAATTCGTGCCGGACAAACTGCTGCGCGTGATCGAGAAATACCGCATCACCACGTTCTGCGCGCCGGCCACGATGTACCGCTTCATGATCAAGGAAGACCTCACGCAGTACGACCTGTCCTCGATCCATCACTGCTGCATGGCGGGCGAACCGCTGAATCCGGCGGTGTTCGACCAATGGGAGGCGCTCACGGGGCATAAGCTTTACGAAGGCTTCGGCCAGACGGAGACGCCGGTGCTGATGGCCAACTTCAAATGGATCACGCCGAAGCCCGGCTCCACCGGCAAACCCTCCGCGCTGTACAATATCGCGCTGGTCAACGAGGACGGCAAGGAGTGCGAGATCGGCGAAGAAGGGGAGATCGTTATCCGCGGCGCGAGGGACAACCCGCCCGTGGGACTGACCGCGGGCTATCTCGGAGACGCAGAAGCGAACGAGCGCCTGTGGCGCGGCGGCGACTTCCATACCGGCGACAACGCCTGGATGGACGAAGACGGCTACATCTGGTTCATCGGGCGCGTTGACGACGTGATCAAATGCTCCGGCTACCGCATCGGCCCCTTCGAAGTGGAATCGGCGCTGATGACCCACCCGGCGGTGCTGGAATGCGCCATCACGGCGGCTCCGGATCCGGTGCGCGGCCAGGTGGTGAAGGCCACGGTGGTGCTGGTGAAGAACCGCGGCTACGAGCCTACCGACGAACTGCGCAAAGAGCTGCAGAATCACGTTAAAAAGGTGACGGCACCGTACAAATATCCGCGCATTCTGGAGTTCGTTGACGAACTGCCCAAAACGATCAGCGGCAAGATCCGGCGCGCGGCGATCCGCCATACGGACAA
>CACZOW010000110.1 GCA_902782885.1 uncultured Ruminococcus sp.
CCGGAAAGCCGGCAGATCTCGGCATATGTGGCAGACTGCCGGAGCAGTTCCCCGTGGGTGCCCAGTCCCGCCGGGCGGCCGTCGTCCAGCGCCAGTATGATATCCGCGCCGCGAACGCTCTGCACCCGCTGCGAAACGATGAGCAGCGTGTCAACGGACGTGCTGCGGATCGCTTTGAGCATGGCGGCGGCGGTGGCGTTGTCCAGTGCGCTGAAACTGTCATCCAGCACCAGCACCCGGGGAGAACCCGCCAGCGCGCGGGCAACACTGAGGCGCTGCCGCTGGCCGCCGGAGAAGTTGACGCCGCCGCGCTCCACACGCGCGTCCAGTCCGCCCTTCTCCCGCACAAAATCCGCGGCCTGCGCCGCCCTGAGCGCCTCCCACATGGCATCGTCGTCAATGTCGTCGTTGCCCGCGCGCAGATTGTCCCGCACCGTGCCCGAAAACAGCGTGCTCTGCTGGGCCGCCACGCGCAGCGTGCGGTGAAGCGCGGCGCGGTCCCATTGCCGCACGTCGCGGCCGAACAGCAGCACCTCGCCGGAGGAACACTCGTACAACCCGGTGAGCAGGCTGATCAGGCTCGTTTTTCCGCTGCCGGTGATGCCCGCGATACCCAGCGTCCGGCCGGAAGCTAACGACAGGCTCACGCCCTCGACCGCGGCGGGCAGCGCCGGGTCATCCCCGTAACGCAGCGTTGCGCCGCGGAATTCCACTGCGGGAGCACCGGGGACAATGCCGTTATCCGCGTCATCGCATCCGGCCGCCGCATCGCTCCCCCTCGCCTCCGCTGAAGGCACGTCAAACACTTCAGCAACGCGCCTGTACGAAGCGGCGGCTTTGGTGAACAGCGTGACGAGGTTGGCCACCACCAGCAGCGCGGTCACCATGTATGAAACGTAGTTTATGAACGCGATTATACGGCCGCCGGTCATGGCGCCGGTCTCGATCATTTTGCCGCCGAACCACAGCACTGCCAGCACCGCGATGTTCATTATGAGCGTCGTAAGCGGGTTTAAGAGGGTGGAAACGCGGTTGACCCGCACCACCGCCCTGTTGTAGCCGTCACATTCCGCGTCGAAACGCGCTTTTTCGTTGTTTTTGCGGGAAAACGCGCGGATCACCCGGGCGCCGGACATGTTTTCCCGGGAAATGACGGCAATATTGTCCAGTTTTTGCTGCACTTTCGTGTACAGCGGCACGCTCACGCGCATTACCAGGATCACGGCGGCCACCAGGAACGGCAGCGCGCACAATATGACCAGCGTAAGTTTCAGGTTGAGGATCGCCGCCATGACCAGGCTGCCGACGCAGATGAACGGCGCGCGGATCGCGAGGCGGATCAGCATTGCCACCGCCTGCTGGAGGATGTTGACGTCTGTGGTGACGCGGTTGACCATCGTAGGCGTGCCCAGCCGGTCCGCGTCTTTTTGGGGTATTGACAGCAAATGTTTGAACAGCCTGTCGCGCAGCTCTGTGCCGAAGCCCTGCGACGACAGCGACGCCACATACTGGCACACCAGCGCGCTCAGGTAACCCAGCACCGCGATCCCCGCCATCAGCGGGATCATTTTCAGCACGTACGCGCCGTCGCGCCCGCTCACGCCGCGGTCGATCACGTACACCATCAGCGTGGGGATGAGCAGTTCGAATATTGCCTCGATCAGCTTGAATATCGGCCCGATGACGAACCATTTACGGTATTTTTTCACCGACGCGAGGATCTGGTTTTCGGTTTTGGGAGCGGCGCCGCCGCGATGCTGTTTCATGCTGAATGATCAATCTGCCCCGGAGCCGTCAGTTCCACTCGATCGGGAAGTTCATTTTTTCGGACAATTTCTGAAAGTATTCCGCCCCGTTCCGGAATTCGCGGTCCGCCGGCGCCGCCTGCGGGGCAGGACCGGCAGCGGGCAATGACGTTTCAGGCAATTTAGCCTCCGGCGCCGCGGCGGTCCGTGCGGGCAGTTCGCCGTTTTTTACGGCTTCCTTATTCGCGGCGTCGATCGTTTCCGCGGCTTCTTTTTCCATGGCGAATATCTGCTCCATCGGACGTCCGAACACTTTGCCGAGGCAGTCGCTCGCGATCTTAAGATTCGCCGCGGTGGATTTTCTGAATATGCTCACGGTCATGTCGTCCGTGAACGCTAAAAGCAGTCTGTCGCCGGGCAGCTCGTACTGGGCGGTGCTGTCCGTGTACCAGGTGAGCATCGACATCTGACCGCGCGCTTCCATTTCGTTCAGAAAGCGATCCCACTCCGTTTTTGACAGCCTGCGGGCCACGCCGGCCTGCGCCGGTTCGGGATCGGCTGCCGGGGCTGTTGCCACCGTTTCCGGTTCCGCGGCGGGTCCCGGGGCTGGCGTTGTCTGTGCCGCCGGGGCCGTTGTCACCGCCTCCGGTTCCGCGGCGGGTCCCGGAGCAGGCGTTGTCTGTGCCGCCGGAGTTGTTGCCACCGCTTCCGGTTCCGCGGCGGTGACGCGCACGCCGTGTTCCACCAAATCCGCCACCCGGTTTTCCACTTCGGAGAGCCGGGTCTCAAACGACGCGGCATCCGGGCTCCACTTGCGGTCGGATATTGACAGCACCCCCGCCTCAAACACGATCTGGCGGGAAACGGCCCATTTGAGATTATTGTCCAGCCGCGCCAGCTCCTGGATCAACAGCGAGATCTCGCCGGGACGCCGCCCTTTGGCCAGCCGCTTGAGCTGCGCGATGCCTTCCGCGTCCTCATATATCAGCCCCGAAGGGTCCGTTACGGTCATGACCACCATCATATTGCGCAGCACGGTCATAAGTTCTTTGACGAACACCGACGGATCGCGCCCGTTGCTGAAGATCGTGTGGCTGAGTTCCAGCAGCCGGCGGGCATCCGAATTGACCAGCGCGGCGGTAAAATCCCACAGAAATACGCGGTCCAGAGAGCCGGTGGCTTCCCGCGCCGCGGCCAGCGTGATCTTTCCGGACGTTGACGCGGAGGTCTGATCCAGCAGGCTGATGGCGTCGCGCAACGCACCGTCAGCTTTGTCCGCCAGAAATGCCAGCGCTTCGTCGGTGGCCTCGATGCCGGTCTCTTTGCAGATCAGCCGCAGCCGTCCGGCGATGCCCTCGCGGGAAATGCGCTTGAATTCGAAGCGTTGACAACGCGACAGGATCGTGGGCAGCAGCTTCTGCGGCTCGGTGGTCGCCAATATGAATATGACGTTTTCCGGGGGCTCTTCCAGCGTTTTGAGCAGCGCGTTGAAGGCGCCGGAGGACAGCATATGGACCTCGTCGATTATATACACGCGGTAGCGGGCAACGGAGGACGCATACACGGAGTCCTCGATAATGGCGCGGATGTTGTCAACGCCGTTATTCGACGCGGCGTCGATCTCCGATACGTCCAGAATGGTGCCGTTCAATATGCCGCGGCAGATCTCGCATTCATTGCAGGGGTTTCCGTCAACGGGATGCAGGCAGTTCACCGCGCGCGCAAATATTTTGGCCAGTGTGGTCTTACCGGTGCCTCTCGTGCCCGAAAACAGGTACGCGTGGGCAACACGGTTCTGCGTCACCGCGTTCTTCAGTATGGTGACAACGCTTTCCTGCTCCACCACTTCCTCGAACGTCCGGGGACGCCATTTGCGGTAAAGCGCCATATATGACATATCGCCACGCTCCCTTCTTTATGTACAAAACCGGCTCCTAGAAGTACTGCCGGGGGACTTACGGCACACGAAAGGGTTCGCTTACCGCTGCTTCCTCCCGGACCTGACGGGGTTCACAAAATTCCATTGCGTAAGACCCG
>CACZOW010000111.1 GCA_902782885.1 uncultured Ruminococcus sp.
CGAGAAGGAGCGGCCGACCTTCCCGAGCGTGAGTTCCCGGCCGCGGAACGGGAGAGAAGGCGCCCGGAGCCGGTGCCCAATCAGATGATGTCCCGGAGCCGGCGAACCCAATCGACCCGGTCGACCGGGACTTGCGCCCAAAATGGCAATGGAACTTGCGCGCAAAAAGGAGTATACTATCAGGTGCGCGGGAGCATTAGAGGATCCCGGAACGAGAAAAGGAGCAATTGACCGAATGAAGGAATGTTTGATCGGATTGGATATAGGTACGTCAGCGGTCAAAGGAGCGCTGCTCACCACGGAGGGCGAGGTGCTGGGTGTTGCCGGCGCGCCGTTCGAATACAGGTTCGAAGAAGGGGCGAAGGTGCTTGACCCCGGACATTTCGTGGAGACCTGCTGCAAAGTCATAAAAGAGCTGGCGGGCCGGACGGAATTGACCGTGAGAGCGCTGTGCTCGTGCTGCGCAAGCGGAAACCCGTTGTTCCTGGGAGAAGGATCGACCCCGATCACGCCAATAATCGGCTGGCAGACGCAGGTGCCGCAGGAAGATCTGGACCGCGTGTACACGCCCGAAGAGCAGGCCGCGTTCTACCGCGTATCCGGCTGGCCGCTGGAGCACGGCATGCCCGCCGCCAACCTCGCCTGGATCAAACTGCACAAACCAGAGATCCTTGCGCGGACGCGGTTCCTCGCCATGAGCGCCGAATATCTGAATTATCTGCTCACCGGGCGCTGGGGCCTCTCCCACTCCATGGGCACGCCGTTCTTCCTGATCGTTCAGGAGACCGGCGAATATAACGTGCCGCTGCTGGCAAAGTTCGGCCTTACGCCGGAGCAGGTGCCGCCGGTGTACGATAAAGGCACGGTGCTGGGTACCGTTAAGCCCGAAATGGCGCGGAAGCTGGGACTCACGGAGCAGACAAAAGTGGTGCTGGGCAGTTTTGACCATCCGTCCGGAGCGCTGGGCGCCGGCGTGCTGGAGGAAGGCGATCTGCTGCTGTCCTGCGGTACGTCGTGGGTGGAATTATTCCCCGTACCGTCCCGGGAGTTTGCGCTCTCCACCGGCGGGCTGGTTGACCGCTTCATGCTGAACGGACCGCCGTACTGCGTGATGGAATCGGTCGCCTCCATATCCGAAAAGATCGACGCGCGGCGGGAGCATTTCTTCGGCAAAGTGCCGCATAAGGTGTTCGACGGGTACGTGGAGCGCGGCGTTCCGGGTGCGAACGGGCTGCGCATCGACTTCACGGACAACGACTTCGCGCGCGCCGAGGGGCACAGCAAAGAGGATATTGCCCGCGCCATCATCGAAGGCGCCGCGCTGCTGTTCCGGGACAATCTGAACAAACTTGAACAGGCGGGTCTGGTCGCCCGCAACATCACCGCGATCGGCGGCATCACCAACTCCCCCATCTGCACCGCGGTGATCTCGCAGGTGCTGGGCCAGGAGATCAAGGTGGTCAACGGCCAGTCCGCCGGCGCGGTGGGTTCCGCATTGCTGGCCGGCATCGGCACCGGCTGTTTCCCCGGCGAGCGGGCCGCGTTCGAGGCAATGAAGGCACACCTGGATAAGGCGCCGGACAGGAGGACAACATGAAGCAGGAAGCTTTTGACCGCGCCCGCGACGCGTTCCGCATCGAGAGCGAGTGCATACAGGAAATGGCGGAGGTGTTTGACCCCGCCGCGTACGAAAAAGCCGTTGAGCTGCTGATCGCCGCTCCGCGCATCGGCGCGTCCGGCTGCGGCCACTCCGGAATACTTTGCCAGCATTTTGCCCATCTGATGTGCTGCATCGAACAGCCCGCGAAATTCATTTCCCCGGCGGAGGCGGTGCACGGCGGCACCGGGTTCCTGCAGGCGGGCGACGTGTGCGTGCTGGCTTCGCGCGGCGGCAAGACCGCGGAGCTGCTCCCGATCATGCGCATCTGCCGTGAAAAAGGCGTCAGGATCATCACGATCACCGAAAACCTCGACTCGCCGCTGGCCGCCGGCGCGGACGTGGTGCTGAAGCAGCACGTCAACCGCGAGACCGACCGCTACAATTGCCAGGGCACCACGTCGTCAACGTCGCTGGCGGTGATCTTCCACGTGCTCCAGACCATGCTGATCGAAGAGACCGGCTTCCGCAACGAACAGTTTGCCCTGATCCATCCCGGCGGCGCGGTGGGAGAGAGGCTGAACAGAAATTAAGCTTGTTTCTTAGGTAAGTGTCGGATTATTCCCTGGGTAAATGTCGGATTTTCCTTTGGGGATTGACGCAGCGGCGAGAATCGTGCCACTTTTGTGCTGCACTTCTTCACCCCGTGGAAGCCGTGGTTAGAACAGCTGCCCTGATCTCATGAAATCAATCAAATTCACGTGGGATATCCCGCTGCGTTTCTGAAGCAGATAGTCGGTCGTCATGACATATTTAGGATAATTGTCTTTGATACTCTCCAACGCTCTGTACTCGCGGTCTTCCGTCTCTCTGTTGCTGATCGTATAGGCGACCTGGACGTAGGAATAAGACAGCTTTGTATCGCGGAGGATGAAGTCGCATTCAAGCTTTCCTATCCGTCCGACACTTACGGAGTAATCCCTGCTCCGCGCGTATACAAAGACTATATTTTCAAGCACAGGACCGTAGTTGATACGGTTGTCGATGTTCTCCGCAAAATAAAAGCTGAGATCGGAAATGTAGTATTTCTTCTCTCCCTGAAGAGATCTTTTGGATTTCAGGTCAAAGCGGGGGCATTCGTAAAGTATC
>CACZOW010000112.1 GCA_902782885.1 uncultured Ruminococcus sp.
CCGCAGGTGACGATAGAGAGCAGTACCACCATGCCGCTGCTCATTTCCTTGCGGCCGGAGATCCCTCCCATATCCTCATTCAGTACGTACTGCCAGTAATACGCATAGATACCGCATGTGACAAGAGAAAGAATGATGCACATGACGAGTTCGCGTTTATTCGGCCGGTATCCGGTGAAGTTCCCGCCCTGACGCGGCTGATTGTTATAGACAGGCTGGCCGCCAGCTGCGGCCTGCGGATTCGGACCCGCCGCCTGATTCCCGGTAAAAGCACCGCAATTGGGGCATACCTGCGTACCGTCAGGTATCATTCTTCCGCAACTTGAACAAAACATAAGCTACCTCCAATGATTATATCTAAATGCATAATGCATTTGAATACTTTTTGTCCGCGGCGCAGCGCCGCCGCGTTTTAAGGCACCAGGAACCGGAACGCGCCCGGCACGCTGGTCATCGTAAGTTTGGTGAAGCGTTCGATCTCGCCGTCGACGCAGATATCGGTCTCTTCCGGCGCTTCGATGGTGACGTAGCGGCATTTGCGCAGCGTGCAGACGCTGTCGCCGAGTTTGGTGCCCAGCAGTTTGCCCTTCTTGTATTTTCCCACCATCGATATGAACTGGCGCCGGGTGATCGGATCCACCATCAGCACGTCCAGGATGCCGTCGTCCGGGCGCGCTTCGGATGCCGCGTCGAAGCCGCCGCCGCAGTATGAACCGTTGGCCACCAGTGTGAGCAGGAATTTGCCTTTGAACTCTTCGCCGTTGTCGTATGCGATCCTGAGCTGCGTGTGCGGGAATTTGATCAGCGTGTGCGCTACGCCCAGCGGGTAGGCCAGGCTCTTGGTCATGAACGCTTTGCCGTGGTGTTTGTTGACGCGGACAACGACCTGGCAGTCGAAACCGATGTTGAACATGTTGGCGCAGTATTTGCCGCCGTACGCGATGAGGTCAACGTCTCTCGCCTCCGCCTTCAGCTGGCGGTCAATATCCAGGAAGTCCTTTGCCGTGCCGAAGTTGCGCAGGAAATCGTTGCCCGTGCCCACCGGCAGCACGCCGACCGCGATCCGGCCGCTCCGGCGCAGTTCCTCGGGGAGCGCCATATACGCGTTGGCCGCTTCGAACACGGTGCCGTCGCCGCCGCCGAAATAAAACCGCAGCGAAAGTTCCGGATCCGCGTTTTCACCTTCCAGCAGCGAATTGACCGCGCTGATCATGAATTCGCCGCCGTCGCCGGAGCACACGGTGTCATATATCTCATAATCGGCGGAAGCGGCCTCGCATGCCTTCACGATGCTCTCGTGGAGGCGCTTCTGCTCGCGGCGCCTGCCCGCGTTGGGATTGATCACGAAGAAGTATTTGGTTTTGACCGACGTAAGCCGCGATTCCATACACTCTGCCTCCATACCGGCTGCGGACCGGATACGTATTCAACGCACCGGATTATACCATACGAGCCGGCGATTGACAACATATAGTATTATCTGTTAAAATAACAATAGATGAGGGGACCGGGCCGCCGGATGAGTTTTGAACACGGGGACAGACCGCATGTTCAAAAGATCCGCCCGGAAAACATCGAAAGGATCGAGGTCAATGGCTGAAAGAAACAAGATCACGCTTACCGTCAACGGAAAGAACTATACGCTGGTCCACGACGAGACCGAAGATTACATGAAGCGCATCGAGCATTACCTCAACGCCAAGATCGAGACCGCGAGCAAGGCGGGCGTGCAGCTCGGCGAGCAGACCGCGCTGATAATGGCGTCGATCTCCGTGATCGACGATCTCTTTAAAACGCAGAAAAACTTCAACACGCTGAAGAACGAGATCAAGCGGATCATGGACGAATACGACAAGCTCCGCGCGGACAAGCAGGTGCTGGAGGATTCCCTCGCGGAAGCGGACCGGAAGATCGAAGAACTGTCGGCAAAGCTTATCGAGCGCGGTAACTGAACGGCCGACCTGACCGAAACGGGCAATGTTCGCTGAAGAGCTCTTCGCAAAGAAAATAATAAAGGCGCCGCGCGGCTCCGGTACTGTAAAGGTGCCGGAGCTTTTGTCGCCCGCGGGCGATCCGGAATGCGGGCGGGCCGCGATATTATGCGGCGCGGACGCCGTTTACGCCGGTCTGAAGGAAGGCAGCGCGCGGGCGGCGGCGGGCAATTTCACGCCGGACGAACTGCGCGATCTGTGCGATTTTGCGCATCTGCGCGGAAGCAAAGTGTACGTTGCCCTAAATATTCTGTGCTTCGGGGACGCGGAGCTTGACCGCTTTGCGGAGAATGCAAAAAAAGCGGCTCTGGCGGGCGCTGACGGCGTGATCGTCCAGGACGTCGGATTACTCAGCCGCCTCGGCAGGATGCGTTTAAGCGGCCGTCTGCCGCGTAATTTTGCGCTTCACGTGAGCACGCAGGCCGGGATCGTCAATGAAGGCGGTTTCCGGCTGGTCAAACGCCTCGGCGCGGACCGGGTCATACTGCCCCGGGAACTCACTCTGGACGAGATCGCCGCGCTTTCCGTTTCCGCATCCCGCATCGGTCTTGAACTCGAGGTCTTCGTACACGGCGCACTGTGCATGTGCTACTCGGGGTCCTGCCTGCTCTCCAGTTTTCACGGAGGCCGCAGCGGCAACCGCGGCCAATGCGCGCAGCCCTGCCGCCTGCGCTACACGCTTTCGGACAATGCCCGCGCCGCCGCGTGCCCCGTCGGCATGACTATCTCCCCCGAGCCCCCGCGCCGGTTTCTTAATCATCTCTCCCCCGACGATCTCTGTGCGCTGGGACTGCTGGATTCTCTTACCGCGGCCGGCGTGACGTCGGTTAAGATCGAGGGGCGTCTGAAAACGTCCGAGTACGCGGCGCTGACCGCCCGGATCTACCGCGCGGGGCTGGACGCGGTGGCGGACGGCTCGTACCGCGATTTTTTGAAAAACGACCTCCAGGAGGCAGCGCGCCTTCTGCAGACGGTATTTACCCGCGCCGGCGGAGGTACCGGCTTCCTGACCGGCAATACCGGCGTGCGCCATGTCACCCTGCAAAATGCCGGCCGCCGCGGCGCGCCGCTCGGCCCCGCCCGCGACGTTCGCCGCGTGTCTTCTCCCGCCCGCAATGCCTCCGCGCTGCCGTTCTTCTCATTTAAACAGGGGTCTGTCCCCGTGTCAGTTTCAGGCGCGGGCTATGCGCCGGTGCCGGGCGACGGGGTGATACTTATTGACGGCGGCGGAAACGTGATCGGAAGCGGAGTCGTCAACAGATCGTCCCCCGTTGACCGCGTTCCCGGGCAGCCGGAGACGGAGCTTCTTGTGTGCGGCGAATTGACGCCGCCCGCTCCCGGGGACAACGTCGAGGCGTACCTAACCGCAGACATCCGCCTGAGCCGGGCGATCGCCGCCGCGTGCAGCGCGGACAATCAGAACGTGAAAGTTCCCCTCTCCCTCACTTTTTCGGTATCCGCGGGCAGCCCCGCGGTATTGACCCTGACCGGCCCGGACGGCGCCTCCGCGACCGTGAGCTCCGACGAGCCTGCGGCGCCGGCGTCCCGCCAGCCGCTCACAGAGGAATCGGCGGCAAAACAGCTTTCAAAACTCAACGACACCTGCTTTTATCCGGCCGCGGTCAGCTGTGCGATCGAAGGCAGCGTTTTCATGCCGGTGGCCGCGCTCAACGCCCTCCGCCGCAAAGGCGTGGAGGCCTACACGGCGGCAGTCACGCAGGCGGGGAGCATCGAAGAACCATTGACTTCTGACGGAGCCGCACTTAACGCTTGGGCATTTCCGGACGTGTCTGTACGCTTCGCGCCGGGACCGTCGGGCCCCCTCCGCTCCGTATGTTTTCTCGACCCCGATCCCGCAGGCGCCGCCTACAGCGAACCCGCGTTCTTATCCGCCGTACAGGATCCCGGTGAGCATGAATCTGCTGTACAGGGGTCTGTCCCCGTGTTTAAGATCTGCTACCTGCCGTGGCAGCTCTGGCTGGCGCCGGAGAAGTGTTCAGGGCTGCGCAAAATAATCAGGGAAAACGGGGGGCTCGCGGTGGCAGCGCTGCCGCCTCTGCCGCTGGGTCGGCAATACGAGCGGTTCCTGGAGGTCCTGCCAGCGCTGACCGACAATTGCGACGGCCTCCAGCTGACTTCTTTCAACGATCTCGGCCTGCTGGACGGTTTTTGCGCAAACGGCGTCGATATTTCCGCCCGCATACGGCAGAACGAGCTGCTGATCTGCGCGGATCTGTCGCTGAATATATCAAATACGGAAACGGCGCGCGTGTTGACCGCGGCGGGCGTATCGGTGCTGACGTTGTCCCCGGAGTATCCGGCCGCGAGTCTGGCGGGTGCGTTGCCCCCCGGTGCGCGCGCGGAAGTGGTGAGATCCGGGCCGGTGCCGCTAATGCGCATGCGTCACTGTGTCGTGGGGTACGGCGGCAATAATTGTCACCGCTGCGGCGCCCGCGGCTCGCTGGGGCGGTTCACGCTCACGGACGGACGGGGGGCAACGTACGCTCTCCTGACGCTCCCGGATGATCCCGGGACCCCGGCTGCGTCCGCTTCAAATAACGGTACCGCGCCGCGTTTTTGTCAGAACGTACTGCTCTCCCCCGGCGACTTCAAGCCCAAAGCCGGAACGCTCGCAGGAGCGGCGCAACGCGAATTCGCCCCCGGCGCGCTCCCCGAAAATGTTATCATCCGCACTCAGATCGTCCCCAAGGAGGTCGGCCGCAATGTCTGAAAACCGTGAAAAGATCGAGATCTTCGTAGAAAAATGCCGCGATTCCGCCGTGCTGCCGCAATATGCGCACCCGGACGACGCCGGCATGGATATTTACGCCGCCGAAACGGTGGAAATCGCTCCCGGCGCAACCGCACTGGTGCCCACCGGCCTGAAAATGGCCATTCCGGACGGATTCGAGCTGCAGGTCAGGCCCCGCTCCGGGCTCAGTCTCAAGACGCCGCTCCGGGTGCCCAACGCGCCGGGAACCGTGGACGCGGGCTACCGCAACGAGATCAGCGTGATCGTATGGAACTCGTCAAATACGGAGCCGATCACCGTAAACCGCGGCGACCGCATCGCCCAGTTCGTGCTGGCGCGGGTGCCCATGGCCGCGTTTACCGAGACGGACAACGTCGCGTCTATCGGCGTTGACCGCGGCGGCGGCTTCGGTTCCAGCGGCGTGTCCGGCGGCCTTTCAGGCGACCGATTTTTTGAACAGGGGTCTGTCCCCGTGTTTAAAAATCCGGGGGGCGACGCAGCGCACGGAAGGGTCTCCGTTTCCGCCGTCGGTCAGGATTCCCACGCGTTCGGGCGATATGACCCGGAAAAACCGCTGATACTGGGCGGCGTCAATACGGGCGAACCGCTCACGCTCAAAGCCAACAGCGACGGCGACGTGCTGCTACACGCGCTGACGAACGCGTTGTCCGGCATCACCGGCCGCAATATCCTCGGCGGGCCCGCGGACGAACTCTGCCGCGAGGGCATTGCCGACTCCGCCGCGTACCTCAGCCTCGCCCTCGCCGACCTGGCCGCCGCGGGCTGCCGCCTGACGCACATCTCGTTCAGCGTTGAGGCCTCAAAGCCCAGACTCGCCGGCCATATCCCCGCGATAAGAGAAAACGTTGCCCGTCTGTGCGGTCTGAACGCCGGAGCCGTCGGGCTCACCGCCACCACCGGCGAAGGACTCACCGCGTTCGGCAGAGGCCGCGGCATTCAGGTGTTTTGCGTCATAAGCGCGGAGAAAGAGATCTGACAGACGTAAAAGCGGCGCCCGGGAAACAAGTTTTATAGCAAAAAAAGCCGGCGGACGTATTGACCGTTCCGCCGGCTGCTTTCATTCAGTAAACAGGAATCACTCCGTTGCCGTATCGTCCTTATACGTCAGGTACGCTTCCGCAGCCTTGTCCACCAGATCGGTGCGCAGTTCCGAAAGCGCGAGGCTGTGATCCGTCACATATTGCTTGATCTGCCGGTCGTACTCCTCATTCTTAAACGCGGCCTCCAGCGTGCTCTTGAGCGTATCCGGCGTGATCTCGTCGGTACCGGTCTCGCCTTCCAGCCCGTCATACGTCAGGATACCGCAAACATACGCGACCTCGATGCCGTCCGTGAACTCGAACACCGTGACCGTTGACGTGCCGACGGTCGTGCCTGCCATGGCCCAGTCGACGATCTCCTTATCCAGCGCGCCGGACAGTTTGCTCAGCGTGACGATGCCGCCGGTCGTGGTGGCATCCTCCGCCTGCGACCAGGCTTTAACCAGCGCTTCCGGCGAATCGCCGTCGTTGATCTTCTGTACCAGCGAGTTCGCGAAATCGCGCACCGCCTGCTTCTCCGCGTCGTCAACCTCCCCGCTCTCGTCCGTGTCGGCAAAATCCAGCCGGATGTGGCGGACGGCAACCACGCGGTACTGATCCTCGTTGGCGTCGTAATACGCCTTGCGCTGCTCGTCGGAGACGGTCATTGCCGCCATTGCCTCCTCCGCGTACTCCGACAGGAACGTGTGGATCGCGTTGAAGTATTTGTAATCGTTGACGCCCATGCCCGTTACGTAGCGCATGTATTCGTCCCGGGTCGTAACGCCGTAATGCTCGCCCGCGTAGGTCAGGTAATAATCCACGGCCTCGTCGATCTCGCTGTCCAGCTCGGCCAGTTTTTCCTCGGAATATGGTTCCTTCTTTTCCAGCGCCATCATGTACGATGCCGCGTACTCCACCGCCAGCTCCTGTGCGCGGGATTTGATCTTTTCCAGGTAAGTCATGCCGCTGTCCTTGTACGGCGTCTCCAGGAACTGACGCAGCTGCTCGTAGCGCTCCGCCGTGGTAACGTCCGGATCGGGCGTGTAAGCGTCGGTCAGGATCTCGTTGACCGCGGTGCTGAACATGAAAACGAACTCGGGATATATGATCTTCTGATCCCCTACCTTCGCGACAACGGTGTCGTCCAGGGGGTCGTCATTGTACTCGGGCTTGGGCGACGCCGTGGCCGCGGGCGCGGCAGTGGCGTCCGGGTCCTGATCGTCAAAGGACACGGTCAGCGCCATCTTCATAAATTTATCGATCACGGCGTCGTTTTTATTCTTTATAGCGTGCTCGCTCTGCGCGGCCATTTTGTCCAGCTCTTTATCCAGCTGATCGGCGCGCCAGCCCTGGTCGACGTTTTTCTGCACGTCCTCGTCGGTATAGTCTTTGATGGCGGTGCAGATCATGATGTGGTAGCCGAACTCGGTCTCCACGATCTCGGGGACATCCGTGGTCTCGGTGCGCGCCACGGCCCACTCTTCGAAAGGCTTCACGAAACCGCTGTTTTCGTAGACGTCATAGTAGCCGTTGTTGGACGACACGCCCGTATCCTCGGATTTCTCCACCAGTTCATCGAACGTCATCGTGCCGTTCTTCACGGCGTCAACGTACCCCTGCGCAGTTGCCAGCGCCTCCTGCTTCTCCTCCGCCGTCATGTCCTCGGTGAGGATCAGGCTGTGGCGCACGGTGACGATGCGGTATGCTTTCGTATTGTCCGCGTAAAACTGCGAAAGTTCCTCTTCCGTGGGCGAAAGTTTGCGCATCCATTCGGTGTTGTAGGCGTCAACGGCCTCCGTGCGCGGATATATGCTCATATAGTCGCTGAGCGGCATGCCGAACAGCTGGAGCGCGATCATTTCCAGCGTGTATCCGTAGTACTGGATATACATAGCGTAGTCGCTCTCCAGAGATGCTTTGAGGTTGTCCCCCTTGGCCCTGAGGGCGGCGTCATCCGGCCAGTCCGACCCGCCTCGCGCCATTTTTTCGTTGATCAGGTATTTCTGGCCCTCGGTCAGGATGTCTTCCCGCATCACGTCGTAGTAGCTGCGGCCGTCGGCGTTTTTGGTCTCTTTCAGGAGGTCAACGAACTCGTCGGTGCCGAAGGTGTCAAACGAAACTTCGCCGGTCTGGTACAGCTTGTTCGCCGCGTAGTTAAAGGCGTACATAAACACCGGCCGGTCAAATTTGAGGCCGTCGACGGTGCCCGCGCTGTCGCCTTTGCCGCCTTTATTCTTGTTACAGCCCGCCGCGCCCAGCAGCGTCACCGCGGTCAACACCGCCAGCAGCGCGCAAAGTATCCTGATCTTTCCTGATGATCTTTTTGATCTGTTCATTTTGTCTGTCCCCCGGTTTGCTATTCTTCCAGCAGCCGGTACATGCCGGCGGCGTCTTCTTTTCTTACGGTCTCAGTGACTTTCTGCACCTGAAAGCGCGTTTTGCCGGTGCCGAATCCGATCTCTACTACGTCGCCCTCTTTGACCTCGGCGCTCGCTTTGGCGGGGCGGCCGTTGATGGTGACGCGGCCGGCATCGCAGGCTTCGTTGGCCACGGTGCGCCGTTTGATCACGCGCGAAACTTTTAAAAATTTATCGATCCTCATGTATTACCTCGCTGTCAACATATCTTCTCAGCGCCGTTTCGGGATTGAGCCCTTTTGCTTCCGCCGCGCGGACAATGCCGTACAGCAGCGCTCCCAGCTCCGCCTCGCTGTCCGGGACGTCAATTTCCGCGCCGGTCTGCCCGACGCAGCCTGCCTCTCCCGCCGCGGCGCGCGCCTCCGCGTCCTTGCGGATCTTTGACGCCGCTTTGAACGCCTTGTACAGTGCGGGGTAGTTGCGCGGAATGTCGCGGAGTTTCTGCTCCAGGGAATCGAAACCCTTTTCGTTGGTCTTGCGCTTTTCCCAGTTCTCGAGGGCCTCGCCCGCGTTGGCCGCGGTATCCTCTCCGAAAACGTGGGAATGGCGGAACAGCATCTTGCGCGTGCAGCGGTCGGTCACATCGTCAAACGTGAATTTTCCCTCTTCCGCGCCGATGATCGTGTGGAAGATCACCTGCAGCAGCACGTCGCCCAGTTCTTCCACCAGTTTGTCGTCGCTCTCTTTTTCGATGGCATCCACGAGCTCGTACGCTTCTTCCACCATCGGCGTAATGAGCGTGCGGTGCGTCTGGACGCGGTCCCAGGGGCAGCCTCCGGGTGAGCGCAGCAGCCTGATGACCTCGTACAGGTCGTCGAATTTATATTTCCCGCCTTCAGGCGTGCGGTCAAAACTTATCATGTCCGTTTATCTCCTTGTCGCTTGCAAACGCCGCCTGCGTTCGCTTATAATAATATAACATAAGTCGGGCAATATTCTCAACCCGGCATTATTATACGCGGACGGTGTTGCAAAAATATGTCAATAGTTAGGCAGTTTATGGAAGAAGCGTTACAGGAAGCGGCGCTGAGTCTGCCTGGCGACGTGCCGGTCGGCGCGGTGGTGGTCAGGGACGGCCGAATCATTGCCCGCGCGCACAACGTCCGCGAAGCTGAGCATTCCCCCACGGGCCACGCGGAGATGCGGGCGCTCGAAGCGGCCGCGCAGGCGATCGGCGACTGGCGCCTTAACGAGTGCGACGTTTACGTCACCCTGGAACCGTGCCCCATGTGCGCGGGGGCAATCTCCTCCGCACGCTGCCGCCGTCTTTACTTCGGCGCGTACGATCCCGAAGCCGGCGCCGCCGGTTCCCGGTTCAACCTGTTTGACCGCGGAACGGAGCTGTACCCGCTGATCTGCGAGGCGGAAGCCTCGGCGCTGCTCAGCCGCTTCTTCGGGGACCTCAGGCAAAAAACTGACACGGGGACAGACCCGTGTTCAAAAAAATATATAGAAGAAAACGATGGTGCTGAAATGGAGAATACCGAAAAAATAGAGAAGATCGCCAGTTTTACCGTGGACCACAGGTACATTGTCCCCGGAATGTATATATCGCGGATCGACGGCGACGTTACGACTTTTGACCTGCGCACGCGCAGGCCCAACACGGGCGACCTGATGAGCAACGCGGCGATGCACAGCGTGGAACACATGTTCGCCACATACATACGCAACTCCGCCATCGGGCCGCGGGTGATATATTTCGGGCCGATGGGCTGTCAGACCGGGTTCTACCTGCTGGTGCGCGGGATCGGCGGAGAGCCGCCGGAACCGGAAGAAGTATTGACCGCGACAAAAGACACGCTCAGAAAGATCATCGAACACCGGGGCGACGTATTCGGCAAAAGCGAGATCGAGTGCGGCAACTACAGAAATCTGGATATTGACCCTGCCAAAGCCGAAGCGGCACGCTTCCTCGGCGTGCTGGAGAGCGCGGAAGTCACATTCCGGTACGGGACCGGGCCGGACGCAGATAAGAATAAATAAAACGGGAGGTGCGGCATCATGATCGGGATCATCGGTGCACTGGATATTGAGATAAAAGGGCTGCTGGCCCTGATGACCGAGCGGCGCGACCGCAAGATCTGCGGGATCACGTTCAGCGCCGGAAAGATCGGCGGCGTTGACGTCGTGACCGCGGTGTGCGGCGTGGGCAAAGTATTTGCCGCCATGTGCGCCACCGTGATGTGCGTGAAATTCAAACCCGCGCTGGTGGTCAACACGGGCGTGGCGGGGGGCGTTGACAACGCTCTTGGCATCGGCGACATCCTGGTCTCCGACTCCGCGCTGCAGCACGACTTCGACACCACCGCGTTCGGAGATCCCCGCGGCTGGATCCAGGCGCTCGAGACGGTCAACATCCCCGCCGACCGCCAGGCCGTGGATATCATGCTTTCTTCGGCAAAAAAAGCCGGGCTAAAAGCGTACCGCGGCATCGTCGCGTCCGGCGACTGTTTCGTGGCGGAAGGCGAACAGAAAAAGAAACTGCGCGACGATTTCGGCGCGTCGGCCTGCGAGATGGAGGGCGGCGCCATCGCGGCGGTGGCGGCGGTCAACATGGTCCCCTTCGTTATCCTGCGCTCGATCTCCGACGGCGCGGACGGCGGCGCTCCCACCGACTTTCCCGCCTTCTGCAAGCTGGCGGCCGGCAATTCCATTAAAGTCCTCACCTACGCCCTGCCCGAACTGGGCCGGAAATTCCGCTGACACGTTTCGGCGGCGTTTACGCAAAAAAACAGGCGGCCGCGCCCCGGCCGCCTGCGTTTTTTTATTCGGATC
>CACZOW010000113.1 GCA_902782885.1 uncultured Ruminococcus sp.
CTTCCTCCGTCTGTTCTATATTTTGTTGCTGGTATCAGTGATCCTGATCAAGCTGTTCTTCCTGTACGACTACAGGTGACTCGTCGCGCTTTTCGATGCGCAGCTGGGTTATGATCTTGTCATTGCTGCTTTCCACGGTGAAATGCAGATTCTCGTAATCGGCTTCCGGATGCGTGTCTTCCTCGGGGATCTTGCCCAGAAGTCCGATCACGAAGCCGCTCACCGTTCCGTACTCATCTTCCGGTATGGAGATATCCAGTTGTTCGTTGACCGTCTCGATGGACGCGAGGCCGGCGACCAGGAAGGTATTGTCGTCGAGCTTGCGGATCTCCTGCTCCTCGATGATTTCTTCTTCGGTATCGTATTCGTCGCGGATATTGCCCACGAGTTCTTCCAGAATGTCCTCCATCGTCACGATGCCCGCGGTGCCTCCGTACTCGTCCACGACGACCGCCAGATGCGTGCTGTTCTTGCGCAGCACGTTCAGCACTTCGTCGACTTTCTGCGATTCGGGGACAAACGCGGCTTCGCGCAGCACGTTCTCGATCTTAAAACTTTCGGGGTCAACGCGCAGCAGGTCCTTGATATGGATTATTCCGATTATATTGTCAACGGTATCCTTATAGACCGGTATGCGGGAATACCGTTCGCCGCATGCCACGTCCAGGATCTTATCCAGTGAGTCGCTTGCCGATACCGCGCACAGTTCGGTGCGGTGCGTCATTACGTCACCGGCGGTCTTGTCGTCAAGATCGAACACATTGCTGATCATTTCGCGCTCTTCGTCGCCGATGACACCGGTCTCCTGGCCTTCGTTGACCATGGAGATGATGCTGTCTTCCGTGATCTTCTCCGGCGCCCGGGTGATCCGCACGCGGAACAGCGCCAGGAAAGCTTTCGCGAGATAATAGTTCAGCCGCACGAACGGGAACAATAAAGTCCGGAACAGCACTATAAAACCGACCAGCCTGGTGCCGGCTTTGATCGGATCCTGTGTGGTTATATGGCGGGGGATAAGATACACGAATACTGAGGATATCAGCGTGCACACCGCGAGATATAAGAGCACGAACAGCAGCTGCGTCCTGACGCTCAGCACGGGGACAATATAATTCAGCAGGATCAGGAAAAAGCATACCACCGAAACAAACAGCGTAAACAGTTTGCCGGTGTGCATCGCTTCGATATAATCCGTATCGTCAGCCGAGACTTTCAAAAGGCGGTCGTATCGTTTGCCGCCGGTCTTCTGGCTGTTCTTTTTTAATTCGGAGTCATTGAGTTTATCCAGCGCGTTCTCGGCGCAGGCAAATACTATTGACAGAATGAATGAGATGATACCTATAACAAGTTGTATGGGTACGCTACTGTCGTCGACCATCGGTCAAAATCACAGATCCTTTCCGTTGCGTCCGCAACAGCGAAATTATACAATAATGTTGTTTGCCGTGTCAATACCGGGCCAAAATGCACTTAAACACATAAAAAAAGGGGAGCGGTCAAACCGCTCCCCGATCTTCGGCTCAAGGCCGGATCATCCTGTCATCAGGCTTTCTTCTTTTTCTTGGCCGCAATAATGATGACCGCAGCGATAACACCGAGGACAACTACGCCGCCTGCGATGATAGCGATCAGCGCCCAGGTAGGCAGTCCGCCCTCGTTCTCGTTGACCGGTTTATCATCGGGGAGAACATCGGGCATTACGTATTCATCTGCATTGACCGGCGTAAGTTTGGTCTTGCCGCCTTTTTCAGTGTTGCACTTGGAAATGTCAAACGCCGCTTCAGGCTGATGTGTCTCGATGTGGAAGTTCAGGAACAGGGTAGCGTCGAGAGGAAGCTTCGCCATCGTCTCTTCGTCAATATCGAAGGTGAGAGACTGAACGGTCGCTTTGCGCTGCTCGGTCTTGTTGGTATCGAAGTTCGGCTCGGTGCTGGTGGTCTTGCTGTGAACGGAACCGACAATCATAGAGGAGAACTTGTTGTAATCCACTTCGGTGATGCGGTGCTCATCAAGAGCCTGTTTCTTTCTGAGGCAGTTGTACTCGGTATCGTCGATGGTGAGCGTGATGATATTCTTGTTCTGAGGATCCTCATCGGGATTGTCATAAAGTTTATCGCCCACGGCGTCGATCTCGACGGTGATGGATTTGATCTTAACGTTGAGCAGCGGAGAACCGATGGCAGGATTCGAAATAACTACGATCCTCTGTTCCTGGTTGCCGGTGCGTTCGATGTTCTCGTCAGTGAACACTCTGTCTTTGTCGAAGTACTCTTCGTCAGTAAACTTCGTGCCTTCTTCAGCGCCTTCGGGAAGCTGGGAAGCGGGGATCACTCTGTCGACAGCCAGCAGTTCTCTGGGAGACGTATTCTTGGGCGGGAACACATAGTTCTTTTTGTTGGATGAAGAGGTAAGTTCTTTGATCTCCTCGGGATCGAAAGTAACTTTGTCGAGGTTCAGGTATTTGGGATTGCTGCCCGAAGCATCCGGGTTAGCCGCAAGGAATTCTTCAAGTTCGGTTTTTGTGATGTACTGCAGGCAGACCACGTCGATGATGTCTCTGACCTTTCCGTTCTCGTCAAAGCGCATGTCGAACGGGAAGGGAGCGTACTCATCGTAGTACTCAACGGCGTAAACGGCTTTGTTCTTTTTATCGTAACCGGTGAATACGACGCGGGCTTTCTTGTAGAACATTTCTACTCTTCTGCCCTTGGAATCGCGCCAGATATTGTCTTTGGGAAGGAGATAACCGTTGATATCGATGCGGAGATTGTTACCCTCCTCGTCGGTCTCTTTCGCAAGGGCATAACCGTCGCTGTCGTAGGAGATGTTGGGGTTCTTGTTCACATAAGGATCGCCGTCGTCGTAGGGAGCGGTAATACCGAAAAGGCTGATCGATCCTTTAGCCTTAATGACAGCGCCGTCCTGGATGTGCGTAATGTAGGCATAGTTGTAAGGCACTTTGGAATACTGAGCCACAGCGTTCAGACCGAGTTTTGTGGAGCGCAGCTGATAGAAGTTACCGTCAGCTTTTTTTGCTTCTTTATCGGTATAATAACTGTTGTCCTTGGTAGTACCGGATCTCAGGATATATTCATCGGACATCGCGGTCTCTTCGCCTTCGTATTCAAAATAGAAGCCGGTATCTTTTTTGTTCGCAGTATTCTTTACGTAGTCCACCAGAATGGGGTTCTCGTAATGAATAGTAACGGAATAGAAATCAAGACCGCCGGGGCCTTCATACGGTTCCGCCGCACCGACAGTTTCAGTCGATTCCTCTGCGCCAAGCGCCGGAGCAAACGTTGTGATGACCAGCGAAAGCATTACCAGCATAGCAAGCATTGCCAGAATTCTTTTTTTCATCTAAACTCCTCCTAAAAAGTCTTTGCCGCGGAACAACGCCGGAGGCAATACAAAACCACTCACAGTGATTTTTTACTGATTGTTATTCTAACGCATGTTTTGCGGGTTGTCAATAGTCTATTTTTATGTTGACGCCATATGACTCTGTCCGGTCGGCTCTTTTCCTGATCCTGCCGAAAATCAGCCGGCCTTCATTGTATTTTACACGGAATAATGAAAAAACTGAACGATTCCGGCAATTGCCCCGCCGCGCAAATTGTGGTACAATACGCATCGAGGAGGGATAGCGCCATGCGTTACCTTAAGATTTTTGACTCCACGCTGAGAGACGGCGAACAGGCGCCGGGCTTCAGCATGAGCGTCAGCGAAAAACTCAGAATGGCGGCTTCGCTGGAAAAGCTGGGCGTCGACGTGATCGAAGCCGGTTTTCCCGCGGCCTCTCCCGGAGACTTCGAAAGCGTAAAGTCCATCGCCTCTGCCGTTCATAACTGCACGGTCGCGGCGCTGGCGCGTCTTAACAAGAATGATATCGACCTCGCGCACGAGGCCTTGGCCGGTGCCTCGAAAGCGCGGCTGCATGTTTTTATTGCCACCTCCGACATACATCTCAAATACAAACTTCACATGACACGGGATGATCTGCTGCGGGCCGTGCGCGAATACGTTGCCTACGCCGCCTCGCTGTGCGGAGACGTGGAGTTTTCCGCGGAAGACGCTACCCGCAGCGATATGGATTTCCTTATTGAAGTATTTAAAACCGCGCGCGCTGCGGGCGCGAACATTCTTAATATTCCCGATACCGTCGGTTACGCCGTGCCCGAGGATATGCGCCGGATCATTAAAAAGGTGAGGAGCACTCCCGAACTCTCCGACGTGCCGCTGTCGGTCCATTGCCACAATGATCTGGGCATGGCGGTCGCTAATTCGCTTACGGCCGTAAAACTCGGCGTTGACCAGGTGGAGTGCACATGCAACGGCATCGGCGAACGCGCGGGCAACGCGGCGCTGGAAGAGATCGTGATGAACCTTAAAGTACGGCCGGCGTATTACGGCGCGGATACGCGGATCGACACCACCCGGATCATGAAGACCTCGCGGCTGCTCACCATGCTCACAGGCGTCAAAGTCCAGCCCAACAAGGCGATCATCGGCGACAACGCATTCTCGCACGAAGCCGGCATTCATCAGCACGGCATACTGGAAAACCGGTCAACTTACGAGATAATGACGCCCGAATCCGTCGGACGCACCGAAAGCCGCATCGTACTGGGCAAACATTCCGGCCGCCACGCGTTTGAAGAAAAGCTCGCCAGTATGGGCTACAATGTGCCCCCGGAACGTTTGGACGCGCTGTTCGCGGATTTCAAGAAACTTGCCGACAAGAAAAAATCCGTCGACGACAAGGACATTGAAGCGCTTTTGAAGAACGTTATGTCCGAGATCCCGGAGACCTTCAAACTCGACCGTTACATTATCAATTCCAGCAATATGCTTTCTTCGACCTGCAGCGTGCGGCTGCTGAAAAACGGAAAGAAGACCCCCGAAGGCAGTTCCATGGGCGTCGGTCCGATCGAAGCCGCGTTCAACGCGATCAATATCGCCACCGGCGTGGAGGCAACGCTCTCCGAGTACCGTATCGAGGCGGTCACCGGAGGTATTGACGCCCAGGGCGCCGTATCAGTGCGCATAAAAGCGGGGAACAGCGCGTACAAAGGCTACGGCGTTGACCCCAACATCTTCGAAGCGAGCGTAAAGGCATACATCAACGCCATAAATAACATGCTGTACCAGCAGGAACGGCATTCTGACAAAACGGAGACCGGTAAAGATGAGTGAATACAAAAAATACAGCTCCCGGTGGATCCTGATAAACCGCATCTCGGTGATCCTGCTGCTGGCGCTTTCCGTGGCGCTGGTGATCTTTGTCGCGAACGGCATCAAGCGGAACAAGATAAACAGATCGGATAATACGGTTTCCGGCGTGACCGAGCCGCCGGCGTCAATACCTGCCGAAAACGCTACGAATATCCCGACCGCGCCCGCGCAGACCGGCTCCGAGCCTGTGTCAACGCCCGCGGACAATACAGCGGCGCCGTCTTTTTCCGCGGAACCGACGTCGGCCCCGGAGACCGATCTGCCCGGAACTCCCGGGACCACGCCGGTCCCCAAAACCCAGGAACCCACTGCGGGTCCGACTCAGACTCCGACTCAGGTACCGACGGCGGCGCCCAAGACTCAGGCGCCTTCAGGTAATTATACAGAGATCTCTATCATCAATGCCGGCGATATAATGTTCCATATGGCCCAGGTCCGGGGCGCATTAAACGAGGAGACGGGCGAGTACGACTTCTGGCCCACGTATCAGTATGTTGCCCCGTACGTCCAGGCCGCGGATCTGGCAGTCGTCAATTTCGAGACCACGCTTGACGATACCGATTACTCCGGGTATCCCGGCTTC
The DNA here is from genome assembly GCA_902782885.1 of uncultured Ruminococcus sp. Taxonomy (GTDB): domain Bacteria; phylum Bacillota; class Clostridia; order UBA1212; family UBA1255; genus UBA1255. The sequence continues at coordinate 5,819 of CACZOW010000113.1, forward strand.
AATTCGCCGGTCTCGTCGCTGAGAGCGATAAAAGATGCCGGATTTGACGTGCTGCTGTACGCCAATAACCATTGTTTCGACCGCGGCGCCCGCGGCGTTAAACGTACACTTTCACATTTCAGGGAATACGGTTTTCAATATGTAGGCGCCACCGACGACCCGGATGGCGCGCCCGATAAAACGCTGATCGTCGACGTCAACGGCATCCGCGTCGGCATGATAAACTATTCCGATTCGGTCACCGATATGATCGGCAGTCAATATACGCTTAACGATAATCCGGTGAGCAGCAGCGACTGGCGCATGCTGAATATTTACGTTACGGGCCGCGAGAGCGAATTCCTTTATTCGCGCGTGGAAGAGGACGTGCGGCGGCTGCGCGCGGCAAATGCTGACATAATAATCGCCTATATGCACTGGGGCCTGGAGTATCAGCTGGAACCGAATTCCTCACAAAAGAAGTGCGCGCAGAAGCTGTGCGATCTGGGCGTTGACTGCATAATAGGCGGTCATCCGCACGTGGTGCAGCCGATGGATGTATTGACCTCGACGGACGGCACGCGGCAGACCGTGTGTTTCTACTCGCTGGGCAATTACGTTTCCAACCAGAACCGCAAGACGCTCAAGAGCTACGACGTGCGCGAGTACACCGAAAACGGGCTGATGGTCAAGCTTTTCGTGCGCAAGTATGATAACGGCGTAACCGAAGTATCGCGGCTTGAATACATTCCTACGTGGGTCCACAGATATCAGAAGGCGGGGGATAAGTACGCTCACGATATCATACCGCTGCCTGTGCCGGATTCAGAAGCCGAGGCGTTCGGCCTGACAAAGTCGTCCTTCGGCATCACTGACAGTAAGGAATCCTTCAGCCGTACGGACAAGTTATTCAGGGACAAAGTCGCCGCGTACAACCGAAGTAAGGGCACGGATTGATGCGTCAATAATATATAACTTTGTTTAAAATAAATTAAGTGGGCAATATTAATAGTTAATGCGTTAACTATATAAGGAGGACGATACTTTAGAAGTAAAAAACATATTATCGGCAATTTTGAGAGGATTTAAAGCGAAATTGCATCGATTTGATCATTTTTGAATTAAATTCGGTGAAAAATCGCGAATGCGATCCGCAGCAGGACTGTTCCGAATGGTGATGAGGATCGGACCGGCCGTATCATGTATGGAGAGCAAAATCAATCAGCTTTTTTAAATTGCTCGAACGATGAA
>CACZOW010000114.1 GCA_902782885.1 uncultured Ruminococcus sp.
GGAGGAATGGGACGAACTCGAAAAATCCATTGTCGCAAACCTCGCGGACGAGATCAAGATCTGGATCCGCAACGGCCAGGTGGAGCTTACGATATTCAAAAAAATCTGAAAGCGGACCCGCGCTCACCCGTTTTTCGCCGCCTTTCCCGGGACAGATCCCGAAAAAACCCGAAAAAGACCCGAAAAAAACGGCAAATTTCCGGTAAAGCAGCCTTCGAGGGCTGTTTTTTTTAAAATATATATGATATAATAAGCACATAAAATCCCATAGGAGGTATATTATGAACAAAACAGAGTTAATTCAGGCAGTAGCAGCTTCCGCAGGCGTGACCAAGAAAGTCGCCACCGACGTCGTAAACGCCACCTTCGATTCCATCAAAGCCGAACTCGCCAAGAAAGAGAAAGTTCAGCTCATCGGTTTCGGTACGTTCGAAGCTAAGAAGCGCGGCGCCCGTCAGGGTATCAACCCCCGTACCGGCGAGAAAGTTAAAATTGCTGCTTCTTACGCTCCCACGTTCAAGGCCGGCAAAGCTCTGAAGACCGAAGTCAACAAGAAAAAGCGCGCCACCAAAAAGGCGTAATATCGACCGACCGCCCGAACGGGCGGCTTTAGAGAAGGCGGAGCTCCGGTTCCGCCTTTTAATTTGCATTTTATCCCTTTATGTGTTATTCTATCTGTTGTTAAAAAAATGTCGGCCCGGAATCGGGGGCTGCGCATTTTATTTGTATTGACCGGGGAGGAATACGGTTTGACAGAAACTATTGACGGCGCGATGTTCGTACATATGCTGGGCGAAGGCACGCGCAACCTCAGCGCGAACAAGCAGCTCGTAAACGACCTCAACGTGTTCCCGATACCTGACGGGGACACCGGCGATAATATGCTGATGACGATTTCCTCCGGCTTCGAGGCGGTCGCGGACGCGGACAACGAATCCCTGGAAACGGTCGTAGACCGCGCGGCGCAGGCAATGCTTTTCGGCGCCCGGGGCAACTCCGGCGTCATCCTCTCCAAGATCTTCGCGGGCATTGCCGCCGGCTTCTCCGGCAGCGGCAAAAGCGCCGGGATACATGAATTCGGCCGCGCGCTCTCGTGCGGCGTAAAAGAAGCGTACAGCGCCGTCCCCGTACCTGTCGAAGGCACCATGCTCACCGTGTTCCGCGAGGCCGTGGAGCGCGCCAACAACGGCCTCGAAGACGATTGCTCCGCCGACGAATATTTCAATGTTTTTATGAACGAGATAAAAGAATCGCTGGACCGCACGCCGGAACTGCTCTCCGTGCTGAAAGAAGCGGGCGTGGTGGACAGCGGCGGCGCAGGCATCATGTTTATCGTAGAAGGCATGGTCAAAGCGCTGCGCGGCGAGTACAGCGGCAGCGACGTTCTGCGCAGCAGCCCCTCCCCCGCATCCGGCGCTCCGGATTTCAGCAAATTCACCGAAGACAGCAAGCTGGTGTACGGTTACTGCACCGAATTCCTGCTCCGGCTGCAGCGCGATAAAGTTGACCTGGACAATTTCGACCTTTCTGTCATTATAGATTACCTTAGCTCCGCCGGCGACTCCGTGGTCTGTTTCCGCAGCGGCAGCATAGTAAAAGTACATGTGCATACGTTCAAGCCCGGCGAGATCCTCAACAAAATGCAGGAATACGGCGAATTCCTTACGATGAAGATCGAAAACATGACGCTGCAGCACAACGAGAACACCCCGGGCGTCAACGCGCGCACCGAATCGTCAGGTCTTTCCGTCGCCGCACGCAGGGCGCCGCATAAAAAATTCGCCACGGTGACCGTTGCCAACGGCAAGGGGCTCAAGGAAACGTTCATTTCGCTGGGCGTTGACGCCGTCGTGGACGGAGGTCAGAGCATGAACCCCTCCGCCGCGGATTTCCTCGACACCTTCGCGCAGCTCAACGCGGATCACATCCTCGTATTTCCCAACAACGGCAACATTATTATGACCGCCCGCCAGGCCGGCGAGCTGTACAAAGACGCCGCCGTGCACGTGGTCAACACCCGCACCATCGGTCAGGGGTACGCTGCGGTAGCAATGCTGGACATTTCCTCCGGAGACCCGGACTCCATCGTGGCGCAGGCGGAGGAAGCCGGAATGGCTGCCGTCACCGCGTCGATATCCGTTGCCAGCCGCGACGCCGATATGAACGGCGTATGCGTGCATAAAGACGACTTTATCGGCTTCGACGGCGACCGGGTGTATGTTGACGACCCCGACCGCGAAAACGCCGCGTTCCGCCTCGCAGAGGCAATGGACGCCGGCTCCTTTGACGTCATTCTGGTCCTCAGCGGCGCCGGCGCGGACCCCGCGAAAGCGCAGGAACTCACCGAACGCCTGACCGCCCGTTTTCCCCGCACCGAATTCATTCTCATAGACGGCGGCCAACCGGTCTACGACTACATACTTATACTGGAATAACGCGCAAAGAAAGCGCTCACATACAAGGAGGCACAACATGTTAGTACTTTACACCGACACCGACACCGATATCACGCCGAAGCTGGCTGCGGAATACGGGTATAAACACCTGATCAGCATGCCGTACAGCGTTGACGGAAAAACGGTATACCCTTACGAAGACTCCGACGAGTTCGACTTCCACGCATTCTACGATACGCTGCGCGCGGGTGCGCTGCCTACCACCAGCGCCATCAGCGAGCTTAAATACGAAGAGTACTTCGAGCCGGAGTTCGCCGCGGGCAACGACATCCTCTACGTGCACTTCTCCCGGGCAATGACCGCCACCTTCGATGCCATGGACAAAGCCGTGGAACGCCTCAAGGCCAAATATCCCGAGCGCAAATTCTATGAAGTCGACACCATGGGCATAACCATCTGCAGCTTCAACCTCTGCCTGGAGATCGGCGATATGTACAAGGCGGGCAAGACCGCCGAGGAGATCGTCGCCTGGGCGAAAGAGGAAGTGCTGCATTTCGGCACGTATTTTATTGCCGACGACCTCAAATTCTTCCGCCGCAGCGGCCGCGTCAGCGGACTCAAAGCCACCATGGGCACGCTGCTGGGCGTCCGGCCCCTCATTTATATGAATCAGGAAGGCAAAATGGTCAGCCTTGACTCCGTGCGCGGACGCCGGAAAGCCATCGAGCGGCTGGCGGATCTTATCACCGAGCGGGGCGAAAATGTCGAAGCGCACCGCGTTGTCATCGGCAACACCGACGCTCCCGAACTGGTGGCGGAGATGCGCGAAGTACTCAAAGAACGTTTCGGCGACAAGCTGAACCTGGTGGAAGTTGTCACCAATCCTACCGCGGGCAGCCATTGCGGCCCCAACGGCCTCGGCCTCAGTTTCCGCGTAAGCAGCAGATAAGGACGGCGGTTTTATGATCAAGTTAATTATCGACACCACGGGCGGCGACAACAGCCCCCTCGCCAACATAGAAGGCAGCGTCAGCGCCCTCAACGCGCATCCCGACCTGTACGTCATCTTTTCCGGCGATGAGGAAGCGATCCGCTCTGCGCTCGCGGAACTGGGCTTCGACGACGATTCCCGCTACGAGATCCTGCACGCGCCCGACGTGATCACCGGCGAAGACAAACCCACCGACGCCATCCGTCTGAAGCGCGAGAGCTCCATGATGAAAGGCATCAAGATGCTGCGCGAGAACGACGACATTGCCGGCATGGTGTCCACCGGAGCAACGGGCTCGCTGGTCGCCGCCGCCACCGTCCGCATCGGCCGCATCCGCGGTCTGATCCGCCCCGCGTTCTGCCCGGTCTTCCCCACTATGGCCGGCACGCTGGTAGGTGTGTGCGACAGCGGCGCCAACGTCGACTGCACTCCCGAACAGCTCCTTCAGTTCTCCGTCATGGGCAGCCTGTACATGAAGAACGCGTTCGGCGTGGAGAATCCGCGCATCGCCATGCTGAACATCGGCACCGAGACCGAGAAAGGCGACGTGCTGCATAAAGAGGCGTTCAAATTGATCGCCGCCGCGCACGGGGACAATTTCGTGGGCAACATGGAAGGCCGCGACCTGCTCTCGGGCAAATATGATATCGTTGTCGCCGACGGTTTCTCGGGCAACGTCATGATCAAGACCACCGAGGGCACCGCGCTCCAGCTCCTCAAGAAGATCAAAGAGGACATCTACTCCCGCGGCATGTACAAGTTCGGCGCGCTGTTCATGAAAAAGATGTTCGAGGAAGAGAAAGAGTTCATGAACTACCAGAACTACGGCGGCAGCGTGCTGCTGGGCACCGAGAAGATCATCGTCAAAGGTCACGGCAGCAGCAACGCCACCGCGGTCCGCAAGTGCATCGAACAGGCGATGACAATGGAGAAAAACAGTCTCAACGACAAGATTGCCGAGCGCATTGCCGATCTGTACAAGGCGCAGGCGTGATCTTATACGGAACAGACCGACGGCCCGCACGGGTCAAAACATATACGGAACATATTGAACAGGAGGATACGTCAATGTTCGAAAAAGTCAAAGATATGCTCATTAAACAGTTAAGACTCAAAAACGTGGAGATCACGCCCGAATCCCGCATCAAGGAAGACCTCGGCGCCGACTCGCTGGACGTGCTCCAGATGCTGATGACCCTCGAGGAAGACTACGGAATCACGATCCCCGACGAGAAGCTCGCCGAGTTCAAGACTGTTGCCGACATCGTCAACTACTGCGACAAACACGTGAAATAAGCATCGCTGCGCGGCTCCCCCTCCCCCGTGAACAATGGGAGGGAGGCCGCCTTTTTATACTGAAAGCGGCCGGATCATCGCCGGCCGCTTCTTTCTTCCTGATCCGCGGCCGGGAGCTCACGCTCGATGTGGTCGGCCGCTCCTTCTGACCCGATCCGCGGCC
>CACZOW010000115.1 GCA_902782885.1 uncultured Ruminococcus sp.
GGGGAGGAATATGTGTCGCTGATATATTTGTCCAGTTCTTCCCGCGTAAGGCCGGCAACGCTCTTGCCGTTCAGCGTTATGCCCGAATACACGCGGTCTCCGCTGACGACGCGGCGGCAATACTTCACGAACATCAAAGCGGAGGCGACCAGCGCCCCGATGACGACCAGCGCTATGACCAGTCCGACGATCACGCGCCTTTTTCCGGGCGCGGCTTCGTATTCTTCATCGCTGTAGCTTTCCACATAGACAACGCCCCGCGAAGTGGTAACGGCGTGCCTCTGGCCGGCGGACGCGGTGCGGGATCCCGAACTCCCGGTATTCCGGGCGGAACTGCGTGCGGCAGCGCCGCGCTGTCTTTTTATCGGAGCGGAGACCGGCACGTTTCCGGCTCCGGATACGGAAACGGTGGTCGCTTCCACGTCCGCGTCATCATCGTCGTCGGTTTCAAAGTTGTTGCCGTCTCCGCCTTCATCCGTGTCGCCGACACCTTCGAACAGCCCGTCGCTTTCTTCCTCGACTACGCTTTTGGCGCGTCCGGCGGCAACGGGTACTATTTTTACGTCGTCGTCTTCATCGTCATCGCTGTCAATATTTTCCGCGGCCCCGACCGCGTCGGCAACGTCTTCCGCGAAATCACTTGCGGCATCAGCCGCGCTGGCTGCGGCATCCGCGGCGTTTTCCGCTATTTTTTCGGCGTTTTCCGCGACGTTTTCAATATCTTCTTCGACCGGTTCTCCGGCAGGTAATTTATTTAAGTCCTGGTTGCTCAAAGCGGCATCCTCCTTTGTAGCGGGCGTGTGCTCCGGGGATAGCTGCCTCTTCCCGGCCGCATACAAAAACCCACTTTCTATTATAGCACAGTACTTATCTTAAGTAAATGTTACTTTAGCGCCTGAGTAAATGAGGCTTCAATGCCTTAGTAAATGTCGGCCTGTTTCTGCAAACCGGGCTTGCCTCTTGGCGCCGTTTATTGTACAATTTCAGCGGCGGCGCGGGAAATTGACCCCGGCGCGAGAGCATTAACGGAAAAGGTGACTTTATTGGCGCTGATCGAATGTAAAAACGTAACGCTGGCGTACGAAAAGAACGTGGTGCTGGAGGACCTTTCGTTTGAAGTGAACGAGGGCGATTATCTGTGCATCATCGGTGAGAACGGCTCGGGCAAAAGCACGCTGATGAAAGCGCTGCTGGGACTGAAGGCGCCGCTCCGGGGCACGATAACGCGGGGCGACGGACTCATGCGCAACCAGATCGGATACCTGCCGCAGCAGACCGGCGTGCAGAAGGATTTCCCCGCGAGCGTATTTGAAGTGGTGCTGTCCGGCTGCCTGAACGGTTCGGGCTGGCGTCCGTTCTACACGCGGGCGCAGAAGCAGACCGCGCTGGACAATATGGCCAAGCTCAATATCACCGCGCTGAAAAACGCGTGCTACCGCGAATTGTCCGGCGGTCAACAGCAGCGTGTGCTGATCGCCCGCGCGCTCTGCGCCACCGGCAAACTTCTGCTGCTGGACGAGCCGGTCACGGGTCTGGATCCGGTCGCCAGCGGAGAACTGTACGAACTGATCGACCACCTTAACCGCGCCCACGGCATCACCGTGATAATGATCACCCACGACACGGCGGCGGCGCTGCCGCGCTGCACCCATATCCTGCACCTGCACAGGGACACCACGTTTTTCGGCCGGCGGGAGGATTACGCGCAGTGCAGCGTGTGTGTGGAGACGCTGGACGCCGCGGGGCACCCGGAAGTTCCCGGCGAGAAGGAGCATATGCATCATGAGTGCTGTGAGCATCACATACATTTTTAAGACGATATTCGGGTACGGGTTTATCTTCCGCGCCATGCTGGTGGGCGTGCTGATCTCGGTCTGCGCGGCGCTGCTGGGCGTCAGTCTGGTGCTGCGGCGCTGCTCGATGATAGGGGACGGGCTCTCACACGTAGGCTTCGGCGCACTGGCGGTGGCGGCGGCGCTGGGCGCGGCGCAGCTCTGGATAGCGCTGCCGGTGGTAATTGCCGTGGCGTTCCTGATAATCCGGCTGAACGACAGTTCACGGCTCAGCAGTGATTCGGCGGTGGCGCTGATCTCCAGTGCGTCGCTGGCGCTGGGCGTGCTGATCGTGTCGCTCACGGGGTCAAATACCAACCTGAACGACTTCCTGTTCGGCTCGGTGTTCGCGCTGAGCGAGGCGGACGTCGATCTGAGCATGGCGTTGTCCGCGGCGGTGCTCGTACTGTTCGTGCTGTTTTACAATAAGATATTCGCGGTGACGTTTGACGCCGGCTTTGCGCGGGCAACGGGCACGCGGGAAGGCTTTTACAACACTTTTGTGGCGCTGCTCACCGCGGTGACGGTGGTGATCGGCATGCGGCTGGTAGGGGCAATGCTGGTAGCCAGCCTGATCATTTTCCCGCCCCTTACCGCGATGCAGGTGTGCAAAAAATTCCGCAGCGTGGTGATCTGCTCCGGTGTACTGGCGGCGATCGGTTTCGTTGCCGGCATGATGATCTCGGTGGGCGTGCGCTCCGCGCCGGTGGGCGCCAGCGTGGTCTGCGTCAACGCCGCTCTGTTTCTGGTATTTCTGGCATTGGGGGCAGTCATGCGTGCCCGCGCGCCGAAAACAGCGTAGACAATCAGAAGAAGTAATAATAACTCAGCCTGCCCATCGGGAGGGATTTGCCCGAAAGGTAGGTGTTGAGGATGTTGTCCGCGTCCTTCACGCCGTCAGTGACCTTGAAATACACGCCGCGGCAGTCGGAAAGTTTGCTGATGCCCAGCGCCTTGAGGGGGATCGCCACCTGAACGAATCTGCCCGAGACCGACGTGACCGCGTTTCCGACCCCGGTACCCGTGCCGGACTCGTTCAGCTTTAGGAGTTGTCCGCCTTCCGGCGTGCAGTCCGCCATATATTCGTAGCCGCAGAATCCGGCCGCTTTAAGCGCGCCGGTGCCGATGTAGATGTTCATCCAGGACGCATCGTCGGAGAGTACGACGTCATTCTCACAGCAGATCAGAAAATACAGATTCGTCTTGTCGTGGGCGACTTTGAGTTCCCGGATGTTGTTGGCCGGGGCTTCCTGCTTGTATCTGGTCTTGCCGTCCACGGAAAGATCGTTGCGTGAACGAACGGTCTGGGAGAGGGCTTTGTAGGAGGCGGAGACCTGATCCCATTGACCCGGGTCGCCTTTCACGTCGATGGAGATCTGCTTCGGACTGACGGGGGAGATGCCGGAGACGCCTTTAAAGCGGCGGATGTTGTCGCAGAGCTGGAGGTAGAAATTGTCCCCGTACCCTTCTTTCGGCATTTCGATATCCCGCGAAAATTCTTCGTTGAACTGGTCGACAAATCCCACCACACCGTCTACGATCAGCTTCTGCGCGATCCACTCGTTCCAGCCGGTGACAAAGACCGTGTCGATCTTGTCGATATTTTTAAAGACCGTATCCCACTGCTGCTGGAAATTTATCCCTTCGCGGAACGATTCGCCGTGGTTATAATTGTCGTTATGATCGTAGCCGCGGCCCCAGTTCATGTTGCGCTGCGTCCAGGAACGGCTCATGGGGATCGCGGTGTGCTGGCAGATGGATACGCTGATAGTGCCGTTGTGGATCGGCTGCGGGTAGGACCATTCGATCCAGGGAAGCGCGTCGCCGATCACGTTCTCGCTGGGCCACTGGGTGTAGATGATGTCAAAAAATTCGTCCAGTTCGGCATACCGGTCTTCCATTCCCTCTGTCGGGCAACCCAGTATTACGGGCGTTTCGCCGTCGCGGCAATACCACAGGTCCTTATAAAGTCCGTCTTTGTACAGCGCGTTGTAGACGTTTTCCATGGTCTCCACGGATTTGCTGCGGGTCATGAAGCAGATCTTGGGCACGTCCCAGCCGGCATCGTAATATTCCTGAAATACTTCGCACAGCGCCATGAACTGATCGACGTATATGGGGCCGTTGCTGGTGTCGAAGGCCAGAAAGTCCACACCGGCTGCGGTGAGCATTTCGCAGTGGCGCGCCAGCACCCATTTGTCTTTGGAACGGTAGTAGCCGAAAAGGGGCTCGTTCCAGTAGTGGAAGGCGTACAGGGGGCTTTTGGCGTTGCCGGCTTTGTTCCATAGGGATTTTGCGTCGGTCTTAAGCAGCTCTGTGATGTTGTACGTGGTGGTGCCGGAGGCGCCGTGCCAGAGGAAATAGAACATTCCGACGGTCTTCCCGGAGTCGGTCCGGAGCACGGGGTCAAATGTTCGGCCGAATTCGTCAACGCCGCACAGCAGGTTGATGTTGTATCCGCCGTTTTCGGCGTAGGGGTCAACGGGCTGTGTTTTCCGACAGCCGCTGAGCGATATTGCCAGCGCCGCGGAGGCGGCGAGTAGCAGTGTTAAGAGGGCGATCCCGGCGGATCTTGCCGGTCTGGCGGTATTGACGGTTTCGGTCTTGCTGGATTGTCCGGTCGTTCTCATGGTACATCTCCGAGGTGATTGTTGCCGCACAAGTGTACCACATCCGGCCGCCGCGTTCAAGCTTTCCGGCGTCAACGGAGCGAGACCGGATGCAGCGCGCGCACCGCGTTGAGCACGGACAACACCATCACGCCCACGTCCGCGAACACTGCCAGCCACATGCCGCCGATCCCGGCGGCGACCAGCGCCAATGTGAGCAGTTTTACGCCGATGGAGAACGCGATGTTTTCGTAAACGATGCGCATGCTCCGGCGCGCGGTCTTGATCGCCGCGGGGATCTTTACCGGATCGTCGTCCATGAGCACCACGTCCGCGGCTTCGATGGCGGCGTCCGAGCCGATGCCGCCCATGGCGATGCCGACGTCCGCGCGGACAAGCACGGGGGCGTCGTTGATGCCGTCGCCGGCGAAGGCAAGTTTGCGTCCTTCCGGCACGTCGGCGAGCAGTTCTTCGAGCCGCGACACTTTGTCCTCGGGCAGAAGCTCGCTGTATACTTTGTCAATGCCCAGTTCCCCGGCGACACGCTCCGCAACGTCTTTGCGGTCCCCGGTGAGCATGGCGGTCCGGTTTACGCCGGCGCCGGATCCCGCGCTCTGACGCAGCAGCTCCAGCGCTTTGCGCGCGGTTGGTTTCAGTTCGTCGGAGATCAGTATCCGGCCCGCGTACGCCCCGTCAACGGCCACGCAAATGACCGTGCAGCCCTCCTCATTTTTAAGCACGGGGACAGACCCCGTGTTCAAAAAAGAAAGCAGGGAGGCGTTGCCTACGGCGACGCGGCGGCCGTCAACATTGGCGGTAACGCCCTTGCCGCTGATGTTGACCGCGTTGTCCACTCGGCTCGGATCGGGCTCGCGGCCGTACGCCCGGATGAGGCTCTGACCGATGGGGTGGGGAGAATCCAGTTCGGCGTGGGCGGCGAGTTCGAGCAGCTCGGCTTCGGGGATACCTGCGGCCTCGACGCGGACAACTTCGAAATTGCCCCGGGTCAGCGTGCCGGTCTTGTCGAACACCACCGTGTCGGTGCGGGCCAGCGCCTCAAGGAAGCACGACCCTTTCACCAGGATGCCGCTCCTGCCGGCGCCGCCGACACCCGCGTAGAAGGCGAGGGGCACGCTGACTACCAGCGCGCAGGGACAGCTGGCTACCAGAAACGCCAGCGCACGGTACAGCCACAGGCTCCAGCGCGGGTCGCCTTTTGCGAGCAGTGCGAGCAGCGGGGGCAACAGCGCCAGCAGCACCGCGCAAGCACACACCACCGGCGTGTAGATCCGGGCAAAGCGCGTGATGAAGTTTTCGGAGCGGGCTTTGCGCTCACCGGAATTTTCCACCAGATCCAGGATGCGCGATACGGCGGACTGGCCGAATTCTCTGGTGGTCCTGAGATAGATATCGGAATTGAGATTCACGCAGCCGCTCAGCAGTTCGTCGCCGGGGCGCACGGTGCGGGGCACGCTTTCTCCGGTGAGCGCCGCGGTGTCAATGCCGGACTCGCCCCTGACCACGACCCCGTCGATCGGTATTTTTTCGCCCGGCTTTACGGCAATAATGCTCCCGCAGGGCACCTCTCCCGGTTCGACTTTTTTAAGCACCGGGTCTGTCCCCGTGCTTAAAAAATCGGGGGCGGCGGTGCAGAGGTTGGCGTATTCGGGGCGAAGGTCCATGAGGCGGGTGATGTTGTCCCGACTGCGTTCCACCGCCATATCCTGAAACAGCTCGCCCAGCTGGTAAAACACCATCACCGCGGCAGCCTCGTAAAAATCGCCGCCGGAGATCCAGCCGAGCGCGAGCGCGCCGAGCGTTGCCACCGCCATCAGAAAGCACTCGTCCAGCAGCTCGCCGTGGACGATGCCCTCCGCCGCTTCCAGCAGCACGTCGTACCCGGCGATCAGGTAGGGGACAACATTCAGCAGAAACAGCGCGTACACCGGCAGATCCAGCAGGCCCAGTGCCCGCAGCGCCATCAGTGTGCCCGTCATCACGGCGGCGACGATTATTCTGATCAGGATGATCTTTTGTTCTTTTTCCATATCGATGCTCCTCATACGCGGCGCCTGATGCGGCCCGCCCCTTTGAACAATTAAACAAGTATTTAATTGTTGCGGCAATTATGTTATGATATTTATGCGGCTGTCAATACCCGCGGCGTTTTTGCTGCCGGCGGGACAATAAATATTGACGAACGGGAACAATTGACGGCTGCGGAACGGAGGCGCGAGCGGCAATGACGGAAATGCGCGGAACCAAGATCGATATTAAAAAATTGCCTCACAGCCACGGAAGGCTGCCGCGGAACCTGGTGGCAGAAATGCCCGGCGAAGCGGTGTTCGGGAGCGTCGCGGACGTATTCAGCCTGTTGGGTGACGGGACCAGAGTCCAGCTGTTCTGGCTGCTGTGCCACTGCGAAGAGTGCGTCGCCAATCTTTCGGCGCTGCTGGGCCTGTCCAGCCCCGCACTGTCCCACCACCTGAAGCTGCTCAAGACCGCGGGACTGATCGTCAGCCGCCGCGAGGGCAGGGAAGTGCGGTACACTGCTGCCTCCGCGCCCCGGGCACAGGCGCTGCACAGTATGATCGAAGACGCCGTGGAACTGACCTGCCCGGTGCAGGAAGCGGGTCTGTCCCCCGTCTTAAGTGCGGACAGCGCCGCGGCGGCGGTGGCGGAGGTGCGTGATTTCCTTGTGTCGGATCTGCGGCAGCGCTGTACGGTCGACGAACTGGCGGCCCGGTTCCATCTGAACCGGACCACGCTGGAGGAGGAGTTTCGACGCGCGTTCGGCGCGCCGGTGGGGGCGTACATGCGGGAAGTGCGCATCAGGCGGGCAATGGAACTGCTCCGCGCCACAGACCGGACGGTCTCCGACATTTCCGGCGAAGTGGGGTACGGCAGCCTGAGTAAATTCACACAGGCGTTCCGCGCTTTCGCGGGAATGACGCCCGGGGAGTACAGGAACAGCCTGCGGCGGCAATAGAAGGCAATAGAAGGCAATAGAAGGTAATAGTAGGTAATAAAAGGCGGCGCCGCCGGATTTGCATACACAGCGAAAAATGAGTATAATAAACAACGGAAAGGCCGCGGCGGTCGGATCGCGGCAACAGGCTCAATATACGGCGTTGACCGGCATGGAGGGAACGAAATGAAAAAACGATCAGTAATCAGAATGCTGGCA
>CACZOW010000116.1 GCA_902782885.1 uncultured Ruminococcus sp.
AGGCTGCATATTGCGGTAGTGCGCGATATAGTCAAAACCGCAGTCTTTTATGACATTTTTAAAGAAATCGAAGCGCTTGCCGATGCGCTCATAGCGGTGCGCGTCAGAGCCCAGGACGACGGTATTACCGCCGCGGGCTTTATATTGACGCAGCACCTCCGCGTCCATAGGGGTCTTGTCGTAGGAGCGCGTATTGACCTCGAATGCCAGCCCGTATTTTATCATCAGTTCCAGCAGTGTATCGAATTCGTCCCGGAATTCCCGGTAGTACATGGCGTTGTCTTCGTAATCCGCGTACCGGATCAGATAATCGAAATGTCCTATCGTGTTGTAGTCGTGGTAGAGTTCGATGTTGCGGATCATCTCCCGCAGATAGCGGCGGTACGCGCTGTGCTTCTCTGGTTCGATCCGGAAATATGTGCGGTCGTACGGGTCGTAGCGGCTGATCAGATGCGTGGAACCGATCTTGTAATCGAACTTGTATCCGGAAAGCCGCCGGACGTTCTCCTCTACTACATGCGGCTGCAATCCCACTTCCACGGCGCTGACGATATCCAGCCTGCCCGCGTATTTGTCCCGCACTTCTTCGAATCGGCGCAGATAATCGCCGAAGTCGTAGTAAACGTCGCTGCCGTCGGAAGTGTAGTTCACGTCCAGATGGTCGGTGAACGCTATGCCGGAAAGCCCGAGCTCGATCGCCCGGTCCGCGGCGCCCTCCATCTCCATGGAACTGTCGAAGGAAAAGCGCGAGTGAGTGTGCATATCGTAAAGGATCATGTTTATTCCTCGCAAAGTGTGCAGCGGTAGCAGAAGCGGCCGTCCGGCGCGGTATCGCCGCGGTCGTAGAATTTCATGATATCGCCGTCGTCAACGGAATTGTCGGCCCATTTGAAATCGAATGTGTTTTTCACGCGCACCAGCGCGCGCGGGACCTTGAGTTCCAGTACATTGCCGGTCACTCGCAGCATCGCTTCGCCGATCTGCTCAAACCGCCATTCGTTGTCAACAAAAACTTCGATCGAGGCATTGCCCCCGCTCTGATGCCGGTTGATGATATAATCGAAACCGTTCCAGCCGTTGCGGAAATTGCAGTCGGAGTTGATAAACAGGTTCATCCAGTTGTCCCCTGCGGGCGTCGAGACCGCGTCGCGGCAGCGGCAGTAGAAATACAGATACTGACGGTCGGCGCATACTTTCATGGAAACGAGATCGTTGCGGCCGGAGTCGTTGACGTAGTGAAGGTCTCCGCCCGAACCGGGCCAGTCGCGCCTGCCCGTATCGAAAGCGGGATCGCGGTACTCGGGGCCGACGTTGTCCCATTCCGACGGATCGCCGTCGGCAATATCCATCTTTACGCAGCCGTACACCGGCGTCACGCGCTCGGCGCCTTTGTAGCGGCGGACAACGTCCACCAGCTGGCAGTAATAGTTGTCGTTGTAAAGGCCCTTTACCGGTTCCAGATCGCGGCTGAATTCGCCGTTGAAGTTGTCAACGAAATAATAGTCGTTGTATCCGTCTCCGGGCACGACTTTGTAGCTGTTGGCGATCGTCTGTCCCTTTGCGGGATTGAAGCCGCTGTCCTTCCAGCTGCCCCAACGTCCGGCGGTCCACTCGTTCCAGCCGGTGATCATCATGAGCGGCGGATCGCAATCGAGCGCGTATTTCGCCTGCTCTTCAAAAGCGCGGCCTTCCCCGGAGAGCGTTTCGGAGATGCCGAAACCCATATCGCCCGGAGTCTCGTTGTCCGGCTGTCTGCCGCCGGAATAGCTGCGGCCGGCGTTGGTGCCGTAGCTGCCGTTGACCCAGAAACCGCACATAACGATCATCTGCTCAAGGTTGCCCTCGCCGTCCAGCCCCGGCCCCTGCGGATACATATCTGCCCACGGCCAGCAGTTTTTGCCGCCGTTTTGGCCGTACCAGCTGCCGTCGCCGCCTTTGGTGTACGCCCAGCTGTAGCGGA
The DNA here is from genome assembly GCA_902782885.1 of uncultured Ruminococcus sp. Classification (GTDB taxonomy): domain Bacteria; phylum Bacillota; class Clostridia; order UBA1212; family UBA1255; genus UBA1255. The sequence goes on from CACZOW010000116.1 coordinate 1,961, forward strand.
TCGTGAAAAATTCGCGCACTTCTTCGGGCAGTTTCGGCACGTCGGCTTCGGGCATCAATATGAGCGGCCTGCCCCCGTAGCAGAACCACAGATCGCGGTAGCGCCCGGGCGCGTACAGATCGTTATACAGCTTCATGACCGTCTCCGCGGCTTTGGTATTGGTGATGAACATCACGTCGGGCGTGCGGCTGCCTTCCGCGCGCATCTCGCTCCAGACGCGGAAGATCATATTGTACGTTTCGGGATATGTGAGCGTATTGGTCACGTCCAGGAAAATGAAATCCACTCCGGCTTCGGTAAGCATCGATCCGTGTTTACGGAGCACCCACGGATCGTCGGAGCGGTAATAGCCGAAGTAAGGTTCCGCCCAGTACTGCAGGTAGCCCATGGGCGCTTTCAGCGAATCTTCCTTCACCTTTTCCAGTCCGCCCTCGTAGTACGAACGTGTATGGTCGATCACCGGCTGCCCGGGTTTATGGTCGTGCCAAATAAAATAGAACATACCTACTTTCCGTTCCCGGGGCTCGGGGTATTTTTCGGGGTCAATGCTCCGCTGCAGTCCGTCCGTACACACCCACGAGGTGCTGCGGAGGTCAATATACTCGCGTTTGCTGTTGTCCATATTATCGCTCCTTGATTTTCGGCATGCAATCAGTACCGGAATAAAAACCGGGCCTTTGCCGATGTTTGCGTTCGGTAAAGGCCTCGAGGCAGATCAGTTTATTTCGTGAACTTGTGGAACGTCTTTTTGCCTTTGCGCACCACCGCTCCGTTTTCCAGCGCGGCGAGCGGAATATTAGCGTTGAAGTCGGTAACTTTCTCGTTGTCCAGGAATACGCCGCCCTGCTGGATGAGCCGGCGCCCTTCGCCCTTGGACGGAATGATCTTTGCCAGCAGCATCGCTTCCAGAATATTGACGCCGTCGGCGGTGAGCAGTTCCGCGGGGATCTGCGTGGTGTTCATATGTTCGGAATCGGCGCCGCCGCCAAACAGCGCTTCCGCGGTGGCCCTGGCTTTGTCCGCCGCCTCCGCGCCGTGGATCATCTTAGTGACTTCATACGCCAGACGGATCTTGGCTTCGTTCAGTTTGCTGCCTTCCCATTTCTCCATCTCGCGGATCTCTTCGATGGGTACGAACGTGAGCAGTTTGAGGCATTTGATGACGTCCGCGTCGGCAACGTTGCGCAGGTACTGGTACAGCTCGTACGGAGGAGTTTTGTTCTCGTCGAGCCAGACGGCGCCTTTAACGGTCTTACCCATTTTGATACCTTCGGAAGTGGTGAGCAGCGAGAACGTGAGGCCGAATACTTCCTCCCCTTCTTTGCGCCGCACCAGCTCGACGCCGCCGATGATGTTTGACCACTGGTCGTCGCCGCCGAATTCGATCTTGCAGTTGTAGTCTTTGTACAGGCGGTAGAAGTCGTAGCTCTGCATCAGCATGTAATTGAACTCGATGAAGTTGAGCCCGCGTTCCAGACGCTGTTTGAAGCATTCCGCGGCCAGCATGCGGTTGACCGAAAAGTGCACGCCGATATCCCGCAGAAAATCCACGTAGTTGAGGTTCAGGAGCCAGTCGCCGTTGTTGACCATGATGGCGGTGGTATCGAAATCCAGGAAGCGGCTGAGCTGCACCTTAAGACCGGCTACGTTGTGCGCCAGGTCCTCGTCGGTGAGCATTTTGCGCATATCGGTCTTGCCGGAGGGATCGCCGACTTTACCGGTGCCGCCGCCTACCAGCGCTATGGGACGGTGCCCCGCACGCTGCATGTGCGCCATGACCATGATCTGCACGAAATGGCCGATGTGCAGCGAATCCGCCGTGGGATCGAAGCCTACGTAAAATGTCACCGGCTCGCTGTCCAGCAGTTCTTTCACTTTCTCCGCGTTGGTGCACTGGGCAATTATCCCCCGCTCCACCAGTTCGTCGTATACGCCCTTTTTGATCATCGGTCTAACCTCGTTTCGATTATTTTCACAAGTTCCGCGTTAAAACGCGGTCAAAGCACTATATCACACTGTACCGAAAGCTTCAAGCGGTTTTTATTTGCCGCGCTGCTCTTCTTTCAGTTTTTCCGCCCAGTTGAGATACTCGATTATCTTCTGTTCGGCGCCGTTGCCGCAGGGCCTGTAATACTTAGTGCCCTTCATTTCCGGCGGCAGGAATTCCAGATCGGCCACGTGGCCGGGATAATCGTGAGCATATTTGTAGCCCTGGCCGTATTCGAACTCTTTAAGTCCGTCGGTCACGGGGTTGCGCAGCCAGGGCGGCACTTCGCCGGTATCCCGGGACTGTACGTCCGCAAGAGCGCTGTCAATGGCCATATACGCGGCGTTGGATTTGGGAGAGGCGGCAACGGTGATCGCCGCGTGCGCCAGCAATATCCGCGCTTCCGGCATACCGATCATGCGTATCGCCTCCGCCGCGGCCTGGGCCACCAGCAGCGCCGTGGGATTCGCGGTCCCGACGTCTTCGCTGGCGCAGATAACGATGCGGCGGGCAATAAAGTTGATATCCTCTCCCCCCGCGATCGCCCGTGCCAGATAGAATGCCGCGGCGTCGGGATCGCTGCCGCGCATGGATTTTATCAACGCACTTATATTGTCGTAATGCGAATCGCCTTTTTTGTCGAAGCGTATCGATTTTTGCTGTACGCATTCCGCGGCGATCTCCCGGGTTATATGGATGCGGCTCCCCAGATCGTCGGAAGTGGTCAGGAACGCCAGTTCAAGCGCGTTCAGCGCGGTGCGCGCGTCGCCGGAAGATACGTCCGCCAGAAACTCCAGCGCGTCCGCGTCGCATTCGATATCGTAATTGCCCAGTCCCCGCTCTTTGTCCGACAGCGCCATTTGCAGTATCGACAGTATATCATCGCGCGTGAGCGGCAGCAGCTGGAATACGGTGGAGCGGGATATCAGCGCTTTATTTACCTCGAAAAACGGGTTTTCGGTAGTGGCGCCGATAAGTATGATCGTACCGTCCTCCACGTACGGCAGCAGCGCGTCCTGCTGCGCTTTATTGAAGCGGTGTATCTCGTCAATGAACAGCACGGTGCGGCCCGACGGATTCATCAGCAGATCCTGCGTCTCCGCTACGATCTGTTTTATTTCCGCGATCCCGGATGATACGGCGTTGATGCGCCGGAATTCGGTTTTCGTGGTAGCGGCGATCAGGCGCGCCAGCGAGGTCTTTCCGGTACCGGGAGGACCCCAGAAGATGACAGACGACAGACGGTCCGCTTTTATCATGCGGTAGAGCAGTTTGCCTTCAGCCAGAATATGTTTCTGACCCGCAAATTCCTCCAGCGTGCGCGGACACATACGGTACGCCAGCGGTTCGCCGCGCTGTTCTTCAGTGCTGTTCCCTTTAGGCGGTGCTTTGTACATGTATCTCCCCCGGCGTCATTCGTACAGCGGGAAGCGGTCCAGAAGCGCTTTTACACCGGCCTTGACCTGTGCCTTGCTGTTCTCGTAATCCGTGAGCGTATCGTAAATGAAACCGGCGATCTCTTCCATTTCAGCCGTGCCCATACCGCGCGTAGTGACGGCCGCGGTGCCCAGGCGTATGCCGCTGGTGACCGAAGGCTTTTCCGGATCGAAAGGAATACCGTTTTTGTTGCAGGTGATGTTGACGTCGTCCAGATAATGCTGGGCGAGCTTGCCGGTAATACCGAGGCTGCGCAGATCTACCAGCATAAGGTG
>CACZOW010000117.1 GCA_902782885.1 uncultured Ruminococcus sp.
ATGTACTGTATACAATGTGATAAGGCTCTCTCAGTATTTGTACGAGATCACGGAAGATATTAAATATCTCGACTATATCGAAAGAGCGGCACTGAACGGGATCGCCGGCTCAATAAATGATAAAGGCTGCAAAACATATTATCAGTTTATGGAGGAGAAAGCCACCAAACATTTTCATGATTATGACGGTGGATTCTGGTGCTGTACCGGCACCGGAATGGAAAATTTTCAGCGCCTGCTGGCGGTTGTCGGGTACGACCGTAAAGACGCGCTGGATATAAACATGTTCGTTTCGTGTACTGTAAAAGGCAGCTGCGGAATTGAATTATCGATCGATAACGAAGATGAGATCAATGAGATCACCATCCTCCGCGATTCCGAAGGAATCTTGCGTCTGCGTGTGCCCGAATGGGCAAACAACTGCTCACTAAGTTTCAACGGCAGCGAGATAACGACGTGCGTCGACGGGTATTATATCATAAAAGGGCCGTTCAATGCGGGTGACAAAATTACATATATTACACGGTTCAGATCGCAGATCGAATGGTCAGATGCTGAGAACGTATTTACGCTTAGATACGGACCATATCAGATGGTATCGCTCGACCGGGCCGGGGCTCACGTAAGCGGAAACAGAGACGAGGGCTGGATCGCAGATCCGTACATTTACAAAGTTGACAGCTGGTATTTTATAGAAACTCCGAACGGGATCTATCAGCTGAAAAAGTACGGCGAAGTGTATGATGATGTGTTTACAACGTTTTTTATTCTGGATTCACAAAATAAATCAAATCGAAAGGATGGAAAGAAATGAAAAAGAAAATCATGGCGGTGCTCGTTATATGCTGCATTTTTGTAACGATGGCCATCTCTGCCAATGCCGAGGATGCTGACTTTTACTACTGGAATTACGAGGAAACCCTCGACGACGTCGGAGGCCGGCTTGCCCTTACCGGAAAAGATCCCTCAGGTGAACTGGATGCGGTATACAACGACGGAGTAATATCAAACACGTTCTGTGTGGATATGACTTCATCCAGATTTGCCCAGACTGAGCTTGACAGAGCAGTCGACAGCTTCTCGTTTGCGTCCTGGTTCTATCTGCCGTCAGAATATGCAAACCGTTTTGCGTATACTACGCTTTTCTCTATAGGAGCATTCGATGTTCCGGAATCTTTTGTTCACAGTTTCTTCGAGGCGAGGGCAGAAGGAGATTATAACTTCTGCATCTGGCTGGGAGCGACCGGAGCTGCAGTGGCACAAGTAGAGACTGATGGCTGGCATCACGTGGGCTGGACGTATGATGCTCAGACGCAAACGTCAAAAGTGTATTTCGACGGAGCGCTGGTATACGATCAGGTTATGGCATCAGCCTTCACTGGTGTACCCGCGGGGACCTCTTTCTATATCGGTCACCAACCGGTACAGTGGCTGTTTACGGACACGCGTGTTGACGAGACCGTATTCGCGCCGTCTGTCTGGAGTGAAGAACAGATAAAGGCATTGTACAATGACCCTGCGAATGCAGCAAAGACATTGAGTTCCGCTTTCGCGCCTGAAACGACTCCTGGAACTACGCCTGAAACGACCCCCGAAACTACACCCGAAACGACTCCGGCGACAACAGTTGAGACAACTCCGGAAACAACACAAGAACAGCTTCCGCAGACCGGGGACAACGCTTCGGAGATCATCGTATTGATGGCCGCTGTACTTGTTGCGGGTTCTGCCATAATGATCCAGCTTAAAAAGCGTTTGAGTAATTGACAAAGGTGTTATTAAAAAGCAGCCGCTCATGTCAGGGCGGCTGTTTTATACTGTCGCAGCTATAACTTTCGTATTGAATTAATCACGAAAAATGGTTATACTAATACAGCGTTTGCGGTGAAAAGCCATGAAGCGCTATTTACCAAAGTTATACAATAAAGGTGACATTGATATGGCAATGAACGAGAAAAACAAAGGCAAGGCCGTTGAGGCCATCACATCGATGAACGAAGACTTTACGCAGTGGTACACGGACGTGGTGCTGCGGGCGGAGCTTATTGACTATTCCAGCGTGCGCGGCTGCATGATATTGCGGCCGTACGGCTACGCCATCTGGGAGAACATAATGCACCTGCTGGACAAACGCTTCAAGGAAACCGGACACGAAAACGTGGCGATGCCTATGTTCATCCCCGAGAGCCTGCTCCAGAAAGAGAAGGATCATGTGGAAGGCTTCGCGCCGGAAGTTGCCTGGGTCACCCACGGCGGCACGGAGGAACTGACCGAGCGCCTGTGCGTTCGCCCTACGTCCGAAACGCTGTTCTGCGACCATTATTCACATATAATCCATTCGTACCGCGACCTGCCCAAACTGTACAATCAGTGGGTGAGCGTTGTCCGCTGGGAGAAGACCACGCGGCCGTTCCTGCGCTCGCTGGAGTTCTACTGGCAGGAAGGCCACACCGCCCACGCGGATGAAGCCGGCGCGGAAGCGGAGACGCTGCGGATGCTGGACGTGTACGCCGATTTCTACAAGGAAGCGCTGGCGATCCCGGTGATCAAGGGGCGCAAAACGGACAAAGAAAAGTTCGCGGGCGCGAAGGCAACGTACACCATCGAGTCTATGATGCACGACGGCAAGGCGCTCCAGTCGGCCACGTCCCACAACTTCGGCGACGGCTTCGCCCGGGCGTTCGACATTCAGTACACGGATAAGGACAACACGCTCAAGTACGTGCATCAGACGTCATGGGGATTGTCCACCCGCACCATCGGCGCGATCATTATGGTGCACGGCGACGACAACGGGCTGGTATTGCCGCCCGCCATCGCGCCCATCCAGATCGTTATTGTCCCCGTGGCGATGCATAAAGAAGGCGTGCTGGACCGCGCGAACGCGCTGGCAGACGAGCTCAGAGCCAAAGGCTTCCGCGTGAAGCTGGACGATTCCGACAAGATGCCCGGCTGGAAGTTCGCCGAGTGGGAAATGAAGGGCGTGCCGCTGCGTATCGAACTCGGGCCGCGGGATATCGAGAACAACCAGTGCCTCGCCGTGCGCCGGGACAATGGCGAAAAGACTCCCGTATCGCTGGACGAGATCGGTACCAAAGCGCAGGAACTTCTGGACAACGTGCACGACGCGCTCTACGAAAAAGCGCTGGCCAGCCGCGAATCCCGCATATACGACGTAACCGATTACGAAGAGTTTAAAAAGACCATCGCGGAGAAGCCCGGTTTCGTGCGGGCAATGTGGTGCGGCGATAAAGAATGCGAGCTGAAGATCAAAGACGACACTCAGGCCACGTCCCGCTGCATGCCGTTCGAGCAGGCTTCGCTTTCGGACAAATGCGTATGCTGCGGCCGGCCCGCGAAGCATATGGTGGTGTGGGGCAAAGCGTACTGATTGCAAGTTGCAAATGGCAAATGGCAAATGGATAAGATCAAAGGGCAAATTGCAAAGGGCAGCTTAACGGCGGTTGCGATCGCGGCAGCGCTGATGCTTTTTGCAGGCTGCGGAAAAGGAGCAGGTGCGGACAACGTGCCTGCTACTTTGGTTTTGACCCCGGAATCGACCGCGTTGCCCACGCCGACACCGACGCCGACGGCCGTTCCCACTCCTGCACCTACGCCTACGCCCGAACCTACGCCGGAGCCAACGGCGGCGCCGGATATCGTCGTCAACGACGCCGAAGCGCTGATCGCGGCCCTCGCCGCACCGTCAGGAACTGAAACGGGGGACAGACCCGTCGTACTGGCACTGGGCGGAGATATTGAAGTTCAGGGGCTTACGGTGGCGCGGCCGTGCGTCGTCAGACTGGAAGCGCATGAACTGAAAGTGGCGGGGGAGCTGTTCATTGCCTGCGAAAACGGCAGCGTGCGGTTCGAAAACGGTAAACTGAAAGCGGACCGGCTCGGCGCGTTTGCAAGGGGGACAGACCTGGTGCTGGATAAAGAACTCAGCGGGTGCGAGACGGAATTCGGGACAGAGCCGGATACCGCGCCGGGCGCCGTGCCCGGGATAGACAACTTCAATATTTTGCTGCGCTCGCTGAACGGCATTCCGGCCGGTGAAACATGCGTGCAGGTGCGTTCACGGGAAGAGCTTGAAAGGCTGCTGGATCCGGAGCTGCTTCCTGTGCTCCGGGCCGGAGACGCGTTCCGGATCATGTTTGACCCCGAAAACGAGGCGGCGCTCGGAGAACTGCCGTTTATTGACGTCCCCCTCAGCGACCTTTTGTGGGAAACGCCCGGTGCGCCATCTCCGGAGTACGTTTCCATGTATTTCAACGTTCGCGCGTATAACGGGGCAGAAATGGCCGCGTTCGGGCTGGGAGGGTCAGGATCCGCAAAACTCGGTAAAATCGATTACAGCGCCAAAACCGGGCTTCAGGGGCAGCTTCAGTGGGAGATACGGGGCAACACCGTGCGCCTCGCCGTGCCGCTGCACGTCGGAGAAGACTTTATGAAATATGCGCGGCTGGATTTCGGCGTTGACGGCGGCAGCGCGGAACCGAATCCCGAGGCGGTCAACGGCGACGGCAGCATCTACCTCACGCGCTTCAAAACGCTCACCGTCACCGACGCGCTGGGCGGCACGCGTGTGTACCGCGTTGACATCGCGCGCAAGTACGGCAGCATCCCCGTTGTCCTCATAGAGACCGAGAACGGCGCCCCCATCGAGAGCCAGGAAGATTACCTGCGCTGCCGGGTATCGGTCGTAAACACCGAGTCCTCCGGCTTCGAAGCGCTCGCATTCACCGACGCGGGCATACGCGGCCGCGGCCACTCCACCTGGAAATGGGATAAAAAGCCCTGGCGCGTCAAATTCGATTCCGGCGTTTCGCTGTTCGGACTGCACAAGGCCAAAGACTGGGTGCTGCTGGCCAATTATTCGGACAAAAGCCTCATCCGCAACGTGGTGGCCTTCGACATGGCCCGGGGGCTGTCCTTCGGCTTCGTGCCGCACCAGTTCCCCGTCGACGTATACCTGAACGGCGAGTATCAGGGCGTGTACACCATGGGGGAGCAAATAGAACGGAATCAGGAGCGGGTGGATATCGGCCGCGATTACGAAGATCCGGACACCGGGTACCTGCTGGAGATCGGCGGCTCCAACCCGGACGACGTGCGCGGCCGCGATTATTTCCACGCCGGACTTCTGAAATTCGTGACGATAAAAAGCCCCGACTCGCGGCAGATGAGCGAGGAACACTACAAGTTCATCAGCGAATATGTTGCCGCCGCGGACCGGGAAGTGCAGGCGCTGGGGGACTATTACGAGTACGTTGACGCCAACGCGCTGTACGACTGGCTGATCATGTGCGAACTGACGTGCAACATTGACACCGCGTTCCGGCGCAGCTGCTTCATCACGAAGGACAAGGGCGGCAAGCTCTGCTTCGGACCGCTCTGGGATTTCGACCTGGCCATGGGCAATTTCTCCCGCGACGGCGGCGACTACACGTCGTGGGCGGCAACGGGCCGCGAATACGTGGGCGACACCTGGTTCGGCAGGCTGCTGGAAGACCCGAAGTTCACGGAACCTTTCAAGGCGCGCTGGTTCGAAATGCGGGACGACATTCTCCGGCGGGCAATGGACTCCATCGACCGCAACGCCGCCCTGCTGGAATACTCGCAGCAGGAAAACTTCCTGCGCTGGCCTATCTGGGACGTGCGCGCCGGGTACCAGCCGTCGTCAATGAAGCAATATAACACATACGAAAAGCAAATACAGTTTTTGAAAGACTGGCTCACCGAGCGCGCCGCCTGGCTGGACGAGGCAATTGGAGCACTTTGATAAAGGGCAAATGGCAAAGGGCAAATGGCAAAGGGCAAAGGGCAAATGAAGGTGATCGAAATGGCTGACAGCAAATACACTTTCTACACACCGCAGGGCTTCACGCGGCCGGTGCGGCTTCCGGAGGAGACCCGGCGGTTCGCGTACGAGTCGCTTGACCACAAATACGGGCTGGACACCCGCAGGACCGACGCGGTGATCCTGGACGAAGAGCCCGGTTTCGAGGCGCTCAGTCCGTATGAAAAGTATGATCTGGCCGTGCGCAGGATAGCGCAGGAAGCTCCGGTGCGCATATGCGAAGGAGAGCGGATCAGCGGCGCGGCGACGCTCGGCGCGGCGATCAGGCACGTTGTCCCTGCTATGTATAAAGGTGCTCCGGTGTATTCCAGCGTCAGCCATCTGACGGTGGACTTTGACCGCGTGCTGACCGTAGGGCTCAGAGGCCTGCGGCGGGAGGCGTCGGACGCGCTGAAACGGTATTGCGGCACGGAAAAAGAGGCGTTCGCCCGCAGCGCGCTGAACACGCTGGACTCCTTCGAGTTCTGGCTGGACCGTTACGTCGACGCGCTGGAAGACGCCGCCGCACGCGACCCGCGCTATGCCGCGAATCTGGCAAATCTCCGCCGTGTGCCCCGCAGACCCGCACGTAATTTTTATGAAGCGGTACAGAGCGTCTGGGTAACGTTCGCGTTTCTGCGGCTTTGCGGCAACTGGCCGGGGATCGGGCGCATCGACCGCATGCTGGGCAAATATCTGGACGCGGATCTGGCGGCGGGAAGATTGACGCTCGACGACGCGCGGGATATATTGGCCCACTTCTTCATCAAAGGCTGCGAGTGGGTGAGCGGCGGCAATTACGGCTCCGGCGACGCGCAGCATTACCAGAATCTGGTGATAGGGGGCATTGACGCCGACGGACGCGACGTGACCGGCCCCGTTACGTTCCTGGTGCTGGATATCATAGAAGAACTGGGGATCAGCGATTTCCCCACCACGGTCAGGCTCAGCGCGAATTCGCCGGAACAGCTCTACAGGCGCACGGCGGAAGTGATGCGGCTGGGCGGCGGCACGCTGGCGGTGTATAACGAAGACCTGATCATAAGGACCCTCACCGGATACGGGTACCCGCTCCGGGAGGCGCGCGAATTTGCCAACGACGGCTGCTGGGAAGTGCAGATACCCGGCACCACGGATTTCTCGTACCTGCCCTTTGATTCGCTGGGGATCCTGCAGCATACGACACTGAAGGATTATGACATGCCCGACGCGGACGTGCGCTTCCCGGATTTTGACGCTTTGCTGGAGGCGTACCTGAGCGATCTGACCGCGTTCGTAGCGGCGATCACCGGGGGCTTCAAAGGCATGTACCGTTTCGACGGTAACGGAGAGTTCCAGGGCTGGAATCCGGTATTTCCATGCACGGCGGTGTCGCTGTTTGAACGCGGCTGCGTGGAAAAAGGACTCTCGTACTACGAGGGCGGTCCGAAATATCAGATCCGTTCGCCCCATATCGGCGGGCTCGCGGACACGGTCAACAGCCTATACGCCTTAAAAAAGGCAGTTTATGATGAAAGACTGCTCAGCCTCGGGGAGTTTTTACGGATCCTGCGGGACAACTGGGCGGACAACGAGCCCCTGCGCCGCCGCATGCTGAACAAATACACATACTACGGCGCGGACAACGATGAGGCCGACGCCATTGCCGCCGCGGTACTGAAGCGTTTTGCCGCTGCCTGCGACGCGCAGAACACCGGGTACGGTTACCGTTTCCCGGGGGGCGTCAGTACTTTCGGGCGCCAGCTGGAATGGGCGCCTCACCGCCTGGCGGCGCCTCACGGGCGCATGCGCGGAGAGGTGCTGGCGGCCAACTGCTCTCCCACGCCGGGCACGGATACGAGAGGGGCAACGGCCATTGTCCGCTCCTACTGCAAATGCCCGCTTTCCGCTCTGCCGACCGGCGCGGCGCTGGACGTGCGGCTGCTGCCGGATTCGGTGCGGGGAGAGGACGGCCTCAATGCGCTGATCGGTCTGATGCGCGGTTTTGTGGCGCTGGGCGGCTTTTTCATGCAGCCGGACGTAGTGGATGCGTCAATCCTGCGGGAAGCGCAGGAACACCCGGAGGAGCACCAGACGCTGTCGGTGCGGGTCTCGGGCTGGAACGCGCGCTTCGTGACGCTGAACCGGGAATGGCAGGATATGGTCATAGGCCAGGCGGAGGACAGCGGCTGCTGCTGAGAAAGGGCGCGGGAGAGGTCGGACAGATGCGGATCACGGAAATTCAGCGTTTTTGCATGCACGACGGACCGGGAATACGCACGGCGGTGTTTTTAAAAGGCTGCCCGCTGCGCTGCGCCTGGTGCCATAATCCCGAAACACAGCGCCCGGGTCAGGAGATATTGTTCCAACCGGCTCGCTGCATAGGCTGCGGCGCGTGCGCTTCAGTGTGTCCGAAAGGGTGTCATACGAGCGGGATCGACGGCGCGCACGTATTCGAGCGGGATAATTGCCTCCGGTGCGGCGCGTGCGTCGAGGCCTGTCCGGCGGGGGCGCTGGAGGCGGCAATGCGCGAACTGACCCCGGCGGAAGTGCTCGCGGAGGTGCTCCGGGACAACGCCTTTTACGGCGCGGAAGGCGGTATTACGCTCACCGGCGGGGAGCCGCTCGCGCAGGGCGAAGAGGCGCTTTCACTGTTGCGCATGTGCAAGGCGCACGGTATCGGTACCGCGGTGGAAACGTGCGGCTTTTTTGATCCGGAACTTATTCCGGAGTTGTCGCAGTGCGTCGATCTGCTCTTGTGGGACTACAAGGACGCGGACGGCGCGCGGCTCCGGAAATGGACGGGAGCGCCGGACCGGAGGGATATCGACAATTTAATTGCCTGCGACCGCGCCGGCATTCCTTCGGTATTGCGCTGCGTGATGGTGAACGGGGTCAATATTGACGCCGCGCGCCGCGACGGCATCGTTTCGCTGTACACTCAGCTGGTCAATTGCCGCGGTGTCGAACTACTCCCGTACCACCCGTACGGCGGCTCCAAGGAGGCGGCGCTGGGCCGTCCGGTGACGTCGGACAATGCGCTTATCCCGCCCCCCGAACTTATCTCTGAATTCAAAGCTTCGCTGCGCGCCGCGGGCGTGCCGGTGAAGGAATAAGTCTTTGCTTATTCGACTACGGTCTGCGTGTTC
>CACZOW010000118.1 GCA_902782885.1 uncultured Ruminococcus sp.
CGTCGGAGTCGATCCGGATTCTGTTGCCGCGGGTGTGCCGCTCGCGATATTAATACCGTCAGGTCTATCCGGCAGACGGTTTTTAACGTAATTGGCCGCGATCAGGCCGGCGGAGATCCCCGCCACCACCAGAGCAGCGATCAATACGGGCGCCGCGATCCTGCGAAAAGTATTGCCCGCCCTGCCTGACGCAGCGCCTTTGCCCGGCTGAGAGTCCGCAAGTTCAGGGCAGTTCTTAACTACTTTTTCCGGAAGATCATGCGAATATTTTCTGATAAATCTGTCGTTCATACTTCGATCCCCTCTTCTTTCAGGCGCCTTGCCAGCTCGTTCCGAAGGCGGTGGAGCGTGGATTTTACCGTTCCGCCGGGCATACCGAGGCAGCGTGCGATCTTATTCACCGACGCGTCGTAATAGTAGCGGGCGACAAACACTTTCTGGTCTTTTTCAGGCAATTTCTCGGAAAATGTGTTGATCACCGCTTTGATACGTTCCTCTTCGGAGCGGGATTCGGCTATTGCCGCCGTATCGTCGCGGTCAACGTGCGGGATGCTGCCGGCGGCCTCGTCCAGAGGCAGGATCAGTTCCTGCGGGATACGCTTTTGGGCATTGCCGTCGCGGACCCGTTTCAGCGCGGTGTTGCGGGTGAGCGCGGTGAGATACGCCTCCAGATTTTCCGGAGCCGCAGCGGGAAGGCTGTTCCAAGCTTTCAGGTATACGTCATTCAGGCACTCGGATACATCCTCTTCATTTTTGAGGATATTCCGGGCAACCTTTCCGAGCCGCCTGCCGAATCGGGTCTCAAGCGCCGAAAGCGCTGTTTCGTCCCGCTCCCGTATGCGCCTGATCAGTTCCGCGTCGTTCAAAAAACTGCACTCCTTTCACCGGAGGGAAACCCCTTCCGACTATATAGACCCCTTTTTTTGAAGAAGGTTCAGAGGAGATCTCAGATCGTTTTTTTGAGTGTCATAAACAAAATGCTGTGGCCGCTGACGACGTTATCCGGTTCTTTCCGGCGGTCGATCGCATATTCATTGCAGGAAAAACTGTATTCGCCGGTGCGGATCTGCACGCTGTCTGATGCGCTGAAACCCTCAAAATCGAGTTTCAGAGGCTCGGAACGGCGGTTTACGGCGGAAACGAACAGCCTGTCTCCGTGCGAAGTGACGAGCAGGTCAACATTGTCCGAATCCGCGGTTACGCGAACTATATTGCCGCCCATGTGACCGCGGAGCAACCGCAGCAGTTCGCCGGAACTTTCAACGCGGCATGACGGTCCGTCAACGGTTATCATTCCCTCGTTTACCGGCATGAAAAACTCCGCGCGGCTGATGTGATACTTTTCGGCGTATTTGGCCAAAAAGTGGAACTGAAGGCAATTGGAGAAAAACAGGCCGTTGCTGGAAGGTTTCCCCCACGAGTAGTTCCATTCATCGGCACATACCCTGATCGGGCCGAACCCGTCGGAGAACAGCTCGTCTTTGTAAAAATCGAGGCCGATGTCGGAGCCGTCGGCAAAATTCGTTTCCAGCATTTCACACGTTGCCATCCCGTTTTCGCCCTGCGTCGCATCGGGAAGAATGCCGATGTAATTATGATACGAGACGAATTCGTACGGTTCCTTCATTGCGGCAACGAACTTGTGATTCCACGGCTTGAACGCTTCCGCCCACGTGAGCCCCGGGACCGGAATGATGCTTTTATCGGCAGCTCTCATGCCTCTGATGATCTCGTCGGTGCGCGCCGCGGCAAGCGCGGCATCGTTCTGATACTCGCGGCCGAAGAAATAGACCTCGTTGCCAACGAACCAGAGTTTAACGTTGAACGCGTCAAATCCCAAAGCCTGCCGTTTCGCTCCGAATTCGGTATCAGCGCTGCCGTTGCAGTATTCGACGTAATTGAACGCGTCTTCGCCGTCGGACAGCAGCAGGCTGATCGTTATCTCGGGCTCCGCGCCGAGTTCTTTGCAAAGCATCATAAATTCATTAAGCCCGATGTCCAGGCAGTCCTGATCGTACGTGTCGGGGAACAGGAACCATTTATCGCCTCCGTGGGCGGGTACGCGGAACTCGGGGGCAACGAGGCTCTGATGCCAGTCGAAGTGATCGGCCGCGCAGCCGCCGGGGAATCTGACGGACGTGGGAGCAATATATTTAAGCGCTTCTATCACGTCTTTCCGCATGCCGCAGTAGTTGTCCGCGCACATGAGCGAGACTTCGAATATATACGCTTCGCCGTTAACGGTGATCGCGACGGTGCCCTCCTTGCCGTCTTCCCGCTCATTTCCGGCATGGATCACGGCGGAAAGTACAGTGTACGGTGCACTGTCTGCGGTCAGTTTAAGCCGGACGGTCTCCCCGCATACGTCTGCGGTCAATTCCGCGTTCTCCCCGACTGCTTTTGCCCATAGCTTTAATTCGTACGACTCCCCGGGTCTTAACCGAATGAACGGCGAGGTCTGGCGAATGCTGCCGTTTCTGACGTCAACAAAATTGCTCCGGCACAGGCTTTCGCTTTTTCTGTCGGTGACGAAAACCGCTTTTTCACCGGATAATTCCCAGCCCGCCGGTGTGTCTGTCCCCGCGAAGAACTTCCGGTTGTTCAGGAGCTGCGCGGACAATCCGCCGAAGTATCCTTTTCTGGTTATCTCTGTATTAACGCCGAACAGCCCGTTTTCAAACGCGGGCCCTTGCGCGAAATCGGTTATATGAACGGTTTTGACCGACGTGTCGCTGTTAGTCATATATCTGCCCTCCGGTATCATATTATTGTCCGCCGCGTTCACCAGCTTATTTCCGCGCTCCCGGTGAGCGCCTCCACGGTATCGATCACCACGACGCAATCCGGATCGACCCGCTTCATAATAAGTTTCATGATGTTCTCGGGCACCGATACGCAGCCGCCCGTGTAGGGCTTGACCGTACCGAAACAGTGGAGAAAAATTGCCGACCCGCGTCCGGGCGTACCTTCCTCGTTGAAGCTGATGTTCAGGCAATACTGATACGGGTACTCGTAGTCGACAATGTGCTCGCTGTCGGCAAGGTCGAGGTCCGGATAGTCGGCAATGTCGACCATCTCGTTATAGTGCATCCCCTCGCGCGCGTCGCCGGACCAGTAGGTGTTATCGTTCACCCGGAAGTACGGGATCGCGCAGCCGGGGTCCGCGGCAATTCCAAATGCCTTATTAAATTTATATACGCCTATCGGGGTCTGTCCGCAGCCTTCCGCGTGGTCGGCGTCGAGGCACAGGCCGTTCTTTCCGACGTATCCCGGCGTAGACAGGATCTGCTTCCAGTTTCCGTCCTTGTCCCGTTCGTGCATCGATACGGTAGCCGTCGTCTTATTCATGCCCATTCCCGCGACAACAAAGATCTGCTTCACCGAGCTGTCCTTCGCGGCGGGAAGCGCCTTCACCCAGTCAGGCGAATCGGTCTCCTGCTGGGTCGAGGAATGGATGCTTTCGCTCCCCCGGTCCCGCGTAGAAGCGGAACATGCGGCCAAAGAAAACAGCGCCGCGATCACGGTCAGCACGCATAAATGTTTTCTAACAGATCTTCTCATGTATGATCCCCTTTTCTGTTATAAAAATTCCGGCCGCGGACAAGGTCTGCCGGTCTGTTTTCGGGGGCGCCGGGGACAATGTCTCCGGCCCTTACAAGCGTGAATATTATACCATTTTATGCGCGATGCCGTCAATTAAACCGGCCGGCGGTACCAGGGCTCACGCATGAAGTGCACAAAATGATACGCTAAGGCGAGTGGAATTCTTGGCTAAGGCGATTGGGATTTTTTGGGTTTTTCTTGCAAACTCACTTAAAGCAGGCTGTTTGCAAGAAAAAGGTTCCTTCTCATCATTTGAGAATGAATAGCGTTTTCTGTCTTTTCTTGTAAAATGCTCTTATTAGATGTTTTGCAAGAAAAACGCTCTTTACTTATATTGAAAATGA
>CACZOW010000119.1 GCA_902782885.1 uncultured Ruminococcus sp.
AAGCGGACTTTGCCAGCACTAAAATGAGCGTGATAAGAGAGAGCAGCGCGGTCATCCCCGCAGCTGCGCACAGGATAATGATCAAAGTGTGGTCTGTCATTGCATCGGCTCCAGTTTGCCCTCGGCCGTCATCTGCATGGCGGTGATGCGGTCGACTTCCATGAAGCGTTCGGCGAGCCGCGGCATGTGGGTGGTGGCGAAGAAGGCAATATTATGCTGGGTCATTACGGAGAAAATATTGTACAGCGCGTCGGCTGCGTCGGCAAAACTCACCGTTTCAAACAGTTCGTTCAGCGCCACCAGCGCCCAGGGCGTCAGGCTGTCAATGATCTTGGCCATTGCCTGCGCCTCGGATTCGAAGCGCCGCAGCAGGTCGCGGTTGGGGTCGGACACGTCGGTGAAGGATACGAAAATACCGCTGCGGATAGAAAGGGACGCATCTTTGCAGATCACCGGCAGGCCGCACTGGGCCAATATCTGAGCGGTGCATACGGCGCGGAGCAGCGCGGTCTTGCCTACGCCGCCGGGGCCGGTGACAACGATACCGCTGCGCTCCGGCGTGAGCAATATGTCGTGCGGCACGGCGCCGCCTTCGCCGGAGAGCACTTCCAGCGGATCCCGGAGCGCCAGGATCGACGTGACGCCGGACTCCGCGTCCGTTACCTGCGGGAACATATAGTGCGCGCCGGCGCCGGAGAGCGCGCGGCAGAAGTCAAGGCAGAACCGGTAGAACCGCAGTTCGCTGTACAGCTCCTGAAACAGTCCGATCAGCGCTTCGCACGATTCGACCGTGTGGTCGCCCAGCGCGTCCAGCGCGGCCAGCAGCATGGGCAGCAGTTCCTCCGCGGTGATGTGGGCGGAGAGACTGTCCGCGCCCGCGTCATCGTCATCCTGGGCATTGCGGTCGGCATCGGAGGCGGTGTACAGCATATTGAGATTGACCGATTCCACGGTGAGGCTCTCATTGAGACCCAGCAGCAGTTCGGCGGTGTAGTCGGAAATATCCGCTTCCAGCAGACGGGCGGCGCGGGGAACGTCGGAGAAGGCATGGGAGGCGTAAAGCTTTATGCAGGTCTCTTTGAATTCCAGCAGTCCTTCCGCGTACAGCGTGGAAGAGGCGAGGATATCTATAAGTTCCTTCAGGCGCTCGGAAAGCTTCAGGAAACTGCGCAGATTCAGTTTCAGCATCGCGAATTTGCCCTCGATGTCGGATAAGTTCGCGCCGTCTTCGGAGTGCAGTTCCGCAAACAGCAGCTTGCGGTCTTCCTGCCACGCTTTGCGGTATTCGCCGGCGCCGGCGGAGATCTGTTCCAGCCGGTCCAGCAGATCGCCGGAAGCGAGGAAGTCGCGGGCAATATCGCGCCGGTGCGATATGTTCTCGGGCCGGCACAGCGGCGCGCGCAGCACGCCGGAAGCGTAGGCGCGTTTTTCCGCGTCTGCTTCATCGGGGTAGACCAGCGCGGGCAGCCGCTCCAGCTGCAGATCCGCCGCGCCCAGTATTTTGATCCGGTCATCCGGAATGAGTTCCAAAAGATTTATCGTTGACATATGGATCCAGCCTCCTGCCGCAATACGCGGCGCACGTCAGAACTTGCGGTTGGTACGGAACCGGAGCAGCAGGTCGCTCTTGTCCAGTCCGTAGCGGGTGATGATATCCGTTGCCCGCGAATCGTCGCCGCGGTGGACCGTCTTGAAACGGAACGTCCGTTTGCCGTCGCGGCCGGTGACAGCATCCAGAAGGGGAACGTTTTCCGGCACGATCTCCGATACGGTACCGGCAACGCCGCGCGTGCTGAATGTTCGCACCGCGCATATGCCGTGGGCGCCGCGGGCGGAAAATTCCACCAGTTTATCCACGCAGTCATTGAGTTCTTTCATGCTGCTCTCTTCCGAATCCGGCCACAGCACGAGCAGCAGAGAGTCGCGGAGTTCGTTGTCCGGGGGCAGCAGCTCGGGATCGTAGCCGTGAGAGCAAAGATAAATGCCGGATACGGGCATCATGGAGCCCATTGCCGCCGGTACGGGCATTCCCAGCATAAAGAAGACGTGCGCAATGGCGATCGCCCGCAGGAACGAAGTTTTGCCGGTGCCGATCTGTCCGGCCATCAGCGACATGTAGTCTTTGCGGTGCAGGGTGAGGTTGTTCATCACCATGGTGCGGCCGAGGTTGTCCCGGCGCAGCAGGAGCAGCGATATGTCGCACAGATTGATCAGGTCGGTGGTGCGGCGGCTGGGACGCGGGTTGCACAGCGGCACGTTGTTCTTCTTAAGCATGCTTTGGAGCCGCGCCAGCCCCAGCAGATATTCGAGATGACCCGCGAACGCGGAGATGGAAGATGCCAGCGTCAGCAGCGCGTTCTCCTGCTTTTCGCAGAAGGCGGCAATGGACGAGAACAGCTCCGGCCGCAGCGCTTTGAGTTCTTCGGACAATGCCCCGGGCAGCTCCGCCACTCCGGAATGGGCGCCCTGTTTGTGCTCGGGCACTTTTCCGGTCAATTCCAGTTCGCAGCCGTATATTTTGCCGCCGCTCGATGAAAATCTCAGCTTGATCAGCGGCAGCGAACTCAGCTCCCGGCGGATATATGTCATGCGTTTGCTGATCTCCGCCAGCTCTTTTGAGTATCTTTGCGGAAACTCATGCAGCGCGCGCAATTCGGCGGCGATCGTGTCCGGGTTGTTGTCGAACTTGCGGGCGGCAACAGTGTCGCATGCCTCCAGCAGTTCTTTCGCTATCTGCAAAAGCCCCAGCGTCTTTTCCTGTGCCGCACCGAGTTTCTGATACGCCTTGAGTGTGCGCCCGAGTCCAAATAATTTCTTGAAAACGTCATTGTAATAATCGAAATTATCCGGGTCGCTCACACCGGCGATCAGCAGCCTCGCTTCGCCGAGCCGCGCGTTAAATTCGGCGTCCCCGCTTCTGGACGCGGCGGCGCTCTCTTCAAATTCCAGATACATCTGAGCGGCAGTCTGACCGGCGGCAACTTCCCCCAGGCACTCAGTCATCAGCGCCTGCAGTCCGGTGTCGCGCAAGCAGTTCATGAACAATTCCTTTTTCATTGCCGGCGTGCTCCTTTCCCGCAATAAAAGCGGTCTTTCGGATAGTATACTCCCGCGCGCGCGAAAATTCAATACACGGAAGACTCCTTAGTGCCTGGGTGAATGAGCCTCATTTACCCAGGCCCAAAAGCTTGAATTGTGCTTGTAAAACCGCTCCGGATAAGGTACAATTTCCATATCAGAAGGCAATAATACTTGACGCGATCGGGAGGACCAGAATTATGCTTAGCAAACGCGAGAGATTTGAAAAAGCGGTGCCGGTATGGGCACAGGGCAGAAACAGAGAAATGAACCTGAGTCTGGTGTTTACATTGCCGGTGGGATTCAGGCAGGGGAGAAAGTACGGATTGACCCTGGCGGCATCATCGGCATATATGGCATTTTGCGGAGACGAATTCGTTTCGACGGGGCCGGCAAGGTGCGGGCGCGGGTATTACCGTGTTGACCGTCTGGATCTGGGCACGCCGGAACGCGACGCTGACGGAGAAGTGCGGATCATCGTTGCCGGATATAACGTGAATTCCTTCCAGTACCTGGATATGCCCGCGTTTCTGTGCGCGGAAGTGACGGAAGACGGAAAAGTGATCGGCTGCACCGGCGCTGATTCCGCGGCTCCGGGGACCGCGCGGTTCGAGGCGTCGGTGTACACGCAGCGGATACAGAAGATACAGCGGTACTCCTTCCAGCGGGCGTTTGCGGAGGCGTACGATATGCGCCGACTGCCCGGAACGGGGGATCGGGTGAAACTGACAGAGACCGAAGCGGGTGTTTTTCTGGAGCGCGGTGTGCCGGCGGCGGATTTCAGCATTGAAGCGCCGGAATGGATCACCTGCCGCGGCGCGGCGCACTACCGCCCGATCGCGGCGGATCAGCGCATAAAGAACCGCGTGATCAACGAGCCCCGAAACGATTTCAAATGTTTTCCGCTGGACGAACTGGAAGTATGCACCGCCTGGGAAGCGCAGGGCTTTGAATATACGGTCTCCGAGCCGGGCATTGAGCCTTTCGCGCCTACAGCGGTGGCGAAAGACAGCTTCGTGCTGATCGACATGGGCCGGGAATTCACCGGTATGATCGGGCTGGAATGCGAAACGGATTCACTGGTCGACGTGTATGTGCTTGAATCCGAGACACTGACCGGCGGCAGGCCGGACGGCGTTGACTTCTACCGCCTGGGCGACTCGGACCTGATCAAATGGACGCTCCCCGCGGGCAGACACAGCCTGCTCACTTTTGAACCGTATTCGTTCCGATACGCAAAGCTCGCGGTACGCGGCGGCAGCCTTAAACTGAACAAGTTCTACGTACGCCGCTACAGCTACGGGAAGATCGCGAAAACGTTGTCCCCGGATACCGATCCGGAACTCAGGCAGATCTTTGACGCCGCGGTGGAGACATTCCGGCAGAACGCGGTGGATATTTTTATGGATTGTCCGTCCCGGGAACGCGCGGGCTGGCTGTGCGACAGCTATTTCACCTCCCGCACCGAAAAGTGCCTGACCGGCGGATCGCGGATCGAACGCAATTTCCTGGAGAACTTCCTGCTCCCGGATCACTTCGAATTCATACCCGAGGGCATGCTGCCCATGTGCTATCCCTCCGACCACAACGACGGCGTATTCATCCCCACGTGGGCGATGTGGTTCGTGGTGGAGCTGGGCGAGTATTTCGAGCGTACCGGCGACCGGGAACTGGTGGATTTCGCCCGCGCGCGGGTGGACGGCCTGATCAGGTATTTCGAGGGCTTCGAGAATGAATTCGGGCTGCTGGAGAAGCTGCAGTCGTGGGTGTTCATCGAGTGGTCGCATTCCAACGACCTGGTACAGGACGTGAACTTCCCGCTGAATTTCCTGTACGCCCGCATGCTGCGCACCGCGGCGGATCTGTACGGGGACAACGCGCTGCTGGTAAAGGCGGAAAACCTGCTCCGCACGGCGTCGGCAATGTCTTTCACGGGCCGCTTCTTCTGCGACAACGCGTACCGGCGCGGCGACCGTCTGGTGCTCAGCGGCGAGTGCACGGAAAGCTGTCAGTATTACGCGTTCTACTTCGGCGCCGCCGACGAGACCACGCATCCGGACCTTTACAATATTCTGGTCAACGAATTCGGCCCCGACCGCGAAGCCGCCGGCACGTACAAAGAGATCGCGCCGGCCAACGCGTTCATCGGCAATTACCTCCGCCTCGACTGGCTGATGCGTCAGGGCCTCTATGACAAGGTGCGGGACAATATCCGCGGCTATTTCGGCGAGATGGCCCGCAAGACGGGCACGCTGTGGGAGCTGATGCGTTCCGTTGCCAGCTGCAACCACGGATTTGCGTCCCACGTCGCCGTCTGGCTGGCGGATATGGACGCCGCGCGCTGAGCGCGGGGGAGAGGCAGAAACGGAGCGCTGAACGGGAGGCGCCCGACGGAGCCGGAGGCGGGCAGCGCTGCCCGCCTCAATTTATAAAGTCACCGGGTAAATACGCAGACGCTCCCGGTGACTGTTTTAGCTTTTGTAAATTGCGCCTGCCGCTTGGGGCCGGGCTGTCAATGCTTTTCAATTATGTCGGCCAGCGCGCAGATGAATTTGCTGTTGCTCGGCAGTTCTTTAAATTCCGGAAACAGGCGGCGCCAGCCCCGGCTGTTGTACGCGGCAGGGAGCAGAAATCGTATCGCGCGTTCTACCGAGCGGGGGCTTTTATTGTACTTTGCACCGATACTGGGGTATACGGTTTTAGTCATTGTGCGCTGTTCGCGCGAAAGCAGCACCAGCTGTACCGCGTCGATCAGATATCGGTAGCCTATGTAGCAGGACGGTATCTCCAGCCGGTTCAGAAGCGCTTTTATGCTTTCGGCGGCGCTGCCATCGCCGTCTTTGACACAGCCGGCGTTGTCGGGCGCGTCCCACAGACCGTTTTCATTGTCTCCCCAGAGTTCTTCAAGATCCAGCGCGATGCGGTCGGGCCGCGACGGGCGGATGAATCCGAGCATGATATTGGCGTCGCTGAACCTGCGCATGGCATATTCCGATACCTTCGGCGAAATGATCACCACGTTGGACAACAGCCTTCGCTTGCTGTTCCGGCGGCAGCGTACGATCTCCTCAATCTGTTCGGTAAATCTGCGCTCGTCCCTCGCCGCCTCCAGCAGCAGGTGGGTGCATCTGAGTTCCGCCGCGGCCCTCAGCGCGGCCGAGAGGTCGTGCGTGAAATCGCCGACCGTAAATGCCCCTGATTTCTGGATCTCATTTTTTAATCTTGCTCTGTCGGACTCTAATGAATAATCTGAGTTGGTAACGAAAATTACCAGTTTCATTAAAAAAACCTCCTTTTGAAAAACCGGCAGCGTCTGCGTCAATAGACGTTCATCGCCGTTATTGTACATCTTTGCCCGGCGTTTGACAAAGATTTCGGGCATATTTCCCGGATATTTCCCGGGGGCG
>CACZOW010000120.1 GCA_902782885.1 uncultured Ruminococcus sp.
AGCCGGTGCCGCAGCGGCCGGATGCTCCTCCGCGCTTTTGATCTCACAAATCACGGTGACGTCACCATCTTTGTATATACCGTCAATTCGCCCCTCCAGCATGAATTCTTCAGGTTCCGGAAGGCTGTCAAAAGTTTTACTTGACAGTTCCTGACAGTCATGGCCCGTCAACCATTCTCGATTTACAGTATACAGAACAGACTTTTCCGCCTGAAAATCATCATGTTCCGCGGCCAAACGCTTCTGAATATGCCGATGCAGCCGCGCGCCTTCCAGCGCTTTGCGATTTGAGGGCGTTCCTCCCGCCGTCAATCCGCCTTCCCGCGTCAGCATCTCCGCAAATTCTCTGATCCCGATGATATCGTATCGCATGTCTTTACCGCCCGCGCCGCTTTAAATGAACATCATAAAGATCTCGTTGGCATAATCCAGCCCGTGCGCCGTTAGTTTATTGTCCGCGCCGATCAGGTCGCGCTCCTTAAGCAGCCTCAGTTCTTTTGAAAAATCTTCCGCCATCGAACCGTTAAACAAACGCCTGTACCTTTCCGGATCCGGTCCACCGAGCTTACGGAATCCCAGCATCATATAATCACGTTTCCGGGCGTCAATATCCAGCCGTTCCTGGATCTCGTATCCCCGATCTTTAACACAGGGGTCTGACCCCGTGCTTAAAAATTCAGACAGATCCGCGGTCTGCCGGAAGCGCAGATAATCGCCGTTCGGGCTTGCCGGCAGATATGACACGGCGCCGAGACCCAGTCCGGTATAAGGCGTTCCGTCCCAATATTTCAGGTTGTGGCGGCTCTCACGGCCGGGCTTCGAAAAATTAGAAATTTCGTAGTGGATATACCCGTTTTCGGTCAAAAAATACCGCAATTCATGATACATTGACCTTTCGTCCGCGTCGTCCGGCAGGCACAGCTCGCCGCCGGTCTGCAGGCGGTCAAATTCGGTTCCGGGCTCAATTATCAGACTGTAGAAACTGACGTGCGGGATCCGTTCGGAAACAACGAAACGCAAACAGTCGCGCAGTTCGGATATTGACTGCGGCGGTGCGGACCCGGCGCAGGACCCGGCAATACCAGGTATACCGAAAATGAAATCCAGGTTGATATTGTCGAAATACTTTTTCGCGGCATCAACGGCTCGGCGCGCGACGTCCGCGGTATGCACACGCCCCAGATTATTCAAAAGCCGCCCGGACAGACTCTGTACACCCATGCTGAGTCGGTTGACGCCGGCCGCACGGTACGCGCGCAATTTATCATCCGAGACGGTGCACGGATTGACCTCCAGCGTGACCTCCGCGCCGCCGCCGATCCGGAATACCGTCGCCAGCTTTTCCAAAAGCCGCGCGATCAGACCGGCATCCGCCAGTCCCGGCGTACCGCCGCCGATATAAACCGTATCGTAGCATGCGGGCAATTCCGCTTCCCGCGGTGTCAAACGATCTCGCAGCGCCGTCTCCTTCACGACAGCATCAAGCTGCTCAAACAGCGCGTAAAAATACCGCTCAATAATGTCGGGACCGTATCTCCGGCGGCAATCCCCGACGCCGAAAGATAAAAAATCACAATATCTGCATTTTTTTACGCAGAACGGAATATGCACATACAGGCCGGGCGCTTCCGGAGCCTTTTGCAGGTCGCTGCTTGCCATTTGCCAAACTCAAAAAACAGCGTATGGACGCGGATCAATTGTCGCTGTCCAGCTTCAGCACCGTCAGGAAGGCCTCCTGCGGTACCTCCACGTTGCCGAACTGGCGCATACGCTTCTTGCCTTCCTTCTGTTTTTCCAGAAGTTTCTTCTTACGGGTAATGTCGCCGCCGTAGCATTTTGCCAGCACGTCTTTGCGGTACGCTTTAACGGTCTCGCGGGCAATGATCTTGCCCCCGATGCACGCCTGGATCGGTATCTCGAACTGATGCCGCGGAATAACGTCCTTCAGCTTTTCGGCGATCTTGCGCGCGCGGCCGTACGCTTTCTCTTCGTGGACAATAAACGAAAGCGCGTCGACGATCTGCCCGTTCAGCATTATATCCAGCTTCACCAGTTTGGAAGGCTGGTACCCGGTGAGCTCGTAATCCAGGGACGCGTATCCGCGCGTGCGCGATTTGAGCGCATCGAAGAAATCGTATATGACCTCGTTGAGCGGCAGATTGAACGTCAGCACGACGCGGGTCTCTTCAAGGTAGTCCATATTGACGAATTCGCCGCGGCGGTCCGTGCAAAGTTCCATGATGTTGCCCACGTACTCCTTGGGCGTCATGATCGTCCCGCGCACCATGGGCTCCTCGATATGTTCGATGGTGGAAACGTCCGGGAAATTGGAGGGATTGTCCAGCGTGATGACCTCGCCGGACGTCAGATAAACGTAATAAATAACGCTGGGCGTCGTGGTGAGCAGGTCCAGGTCGAACTCCCGGGAAAGGCGTTCCTGAATTATTTCAAGGTGCAGCAGCCCCAGAAAGCCGCAGCGGAACCCGAATCCCAGCGCCTGCGAAGTCTCCGGCTCAAATGTCAGCGAAGCGTCGTTCAGCTTAAGTTTAAACAGCGCGTCCCGCAGCGCGTCGTAATCCGCACCGTCCACCGGATAGATGCCGCAGAACACCATCGGCTGCACGGCTTTATAACCCGGCAGGGGCTCCGCCGCGGGACGTTCCTTTAACGTAACGGTGTCGCCTACCGTGGCGTCAGTGATGTCTTTGATCGCGGCGGCAATATACCCGACCTCCCCCGCGGATATCTCCGCCGACGGAAGCAGCGTTCCGGGCTTGAAGAAGCCGACTTCGGTAACTGTGTATTCGTTGCCCGTGGACATAAAGCGTATAGTATCGCCGCGCTTCACGGAACCGTCCACTATGCGCACGTAAACTATAACTCCGCGGTAGGCGTCATAATACGAATCGAAAACCAGCGCTTTGAGCGGCGCGGTCTCGTCGCCCTTCGGCGCGGGAATCTTCTGCGCGATCTGCTCCAGCACTTCTTCGATACCGATGCCCACCTTCGCGGAGATCAGCGGCGCGTCTTCCGCCGGCAGACCGATAACGTCTTCGATCTCTTTGCGCACCGCTTCGGGCTGCGCCGCGGGCAGGTCGATCTTGTTGATGACGGGCACGACTTCCAGATTGTGGTCGATGGCCAGGTACACGTTGGCAAGAGTCTGCGCTTCGATGCCCTGCGAAGCGTCGACGACCAGCACCGCGCCTTCGCACGCGGACAACGTCCGGGATACTTCGTAGTTGAAGTCAACATGTCCGGGCGTATCGATCAGGTTGTACACATATTCGTTGCCGTCGGACGCTTTGTAATTGAGCCGGACCGCCTGCGCTTTGATCGTGATGCCGCGCTCGCGCTCCAGATCCATATTGTCCAGCACCTGGTCCTCCATTTCGCGCGCGGTCAGCACGCCGGTCTTCTCGAGGATACGGTCCGCCAGCGTGGATTTGCCGTGGTCGATATGAGCGATTATGCAAAAATTACGAATCTTATCTCTGTCTGCCATCTGTCTCAACCTGCGTGCGGTCTGATGCCGCCGTTAAATCTGCTCTGCCCGTCAGCTGTATACTTCCGCCAGCACTTCCGCCAGAACTTCCGACGTACGCTGCGCCTCGGAAACGAGATTTCCCTCAAAACCGACCTCCAGCAGCAGCGAATTCGGCGCCAGTCCCTGATTGTACGGCGTCTTGCGCAGCGCGATGCCGCTGCATATACCGGGCACCTTCTCTTCCAGTTTCTGGATAAGCAGGAAAACCAGCTTGAAATTTTCCTTCCAGTACGGATTGTTCTCGTATGAGTATTCGCCTTTGCTGCTGTCGTAATCCAGTCCGATGACGAACATCAGCTTGGCGTATTTTTCTTCGTCAAGTTCGGCGGTGGGACCGTAAAGCTTGCCTTTGTACAGTTTGCCGTAGCCGTTGCGGTGCACGTCCACCACGAGCCGGGCGTCCGGGTGCGCGGCAAGTTCGCCGGTAAGCGTGGCGTAACTCAGCTCATAAGACTTAAGGGCATCTTTCCCGTCATTGTGTACAGTGAGGTTGTTGACGCCGCGGATGCCCAGGAGGTCAAGCCGGTCGTAAAGCGCGGTGCCGGCGGCAACGACGTTGGCGGCGTTGTCCTCGGACGTGTACCAGCGTTTTTCGTGAAGCTGTTCTTCCTCGGTGACGCAGTAGCCTTCGTAAGTATGCGTATAAAAAATGATAAACTGTCCGTCCGCGGCAGGATCGAACCGGCGCAGCCTGAGCGGCTCGGCAAATATCTCGCGCAGCGGCAGCGGCTTGTTGACGTATTCGTTTTCAATATTGACGCCGCTGATAACGATGGTGGAACTTTTTACGGGGATCGTGAACGCGTCGTCAGAGAGTCCGTTGACGGTCAGCGCGTCGCCGGAAAATCCGCCTTCCGGCGCCACCTGTTTGGTTATGACATAATCGTCTTTTCCGAAATTGAAGGAGTAGTAATTGAACTTTTCGGGCTCGGGAGTCGCGGTGGGTTCGGGAGTGGCGCCTGCTTCGGGTGTTTTGACGGGCGGACGGTCCGTGGGCGCGGGCGTCACGGGGTCAATATCGCCGCCCACTTTAAGCAAGGCGGAATCCGGGAAAACGGCTTCGGCGGCGTTCAGGCTGCCCAGAGCGCTTCGCGCGTTCGTCTTTCCGCGGCCGCCGTACTTTCCGACGGCAATGACAGACAATATCGCCAGCGTCAGCAGTTCGAATGCCAGCAGTACAAATATAAGTCTCAAGTCCTTGGATCTTTTCATATCTCGCAACCCCGCGCGTTGTCCGCGCCGTTATTATCTTTATTTTTGATATTGAAGCCGGGATCCGCGCCGTCTGCGTCCGCCTGTTTTTCCAGATTGCGGAACGCCGTGGTGAGCATGAGCCGGATGCGGTTGAGCTGATTGACCTCGGACGCGCCGGGATCGTAGTCAACGGCCACGATGTTCGATCCGGGATACTGCCTGCGCAGCTCTTTTATCATGCCTTTGCCCGTCACGTGATTGGGCAGGCACGCGAAGGGCTGCATGCAGATGATGTTCGGCGCCCCGGACCTTATTAATTCTACCATTTCCGCCGTCAAAAACCAACCCTCTCCGGTACAATTTCCCAAAGAAAGTATTTCTTTGGCCATATCCGCCAGTTCATAGATCGTTTTGGGCGGTTCAAAGCGTTGGCTGCGGCTTAGCGCGCGCCGGATCGGACGCCGCACGGCTTCCAGCAGCCGGATAACTATGCGGGCAACGCGCTCGCCCCGGGCGGACTCCGCCAGTTTGCGGTGCTTGAATATGGAGTTATAAGCAGAGTACAGCATGAAGTCCAGCAGATCCGGCATCACCGCCTCGCCGCCCTCGGCTTCAACAAGTTCGACGGCTTTATTGTTGGCGGTAGGATGAAACTTGACGAGTATCTCCCCTACCAGGCCCACGCGCGGCTTGTGCACGTCCCGGAGCGGCAGCGCGTCAAAATCTTTCACGATGCCCCGCACGATACGGCTGAAGTTGATCAAGTCCGGATGCTTGAGCGCTTTAAGGATACTTGCGTTCCATTTATCGTGGAGCGCGTCGGCGCTGCCGGGTACCGCCTCGTACGGCCGCGTTCTGTACAGCACGCGCATCAGCAGATCGCCGTAGCACACAGCCTGTATTCCTGAGAGGAGCAGTCCGGGCGTGATCCTGAATCCGGGATTCGTTTCAATGCCGCCCGCGCTCAGCGATATGACCGGAATGTGCGAAAGCCCCATATCTTTGAGCGCTTTTCGCAGGAACGCGATATAATTGGTGGCGCGGCAGCCGCCGCCCGTCTGCGTTATCATAAGCGCCGTGCGGTCGGTGTCGTATTTGCCGGATTTGAGCGCTTCGACAAATTGACCCACTACGAGGATGCTGGGGAAACACGCGTCGTTGTTGACGTATTTGAGCCCCTCATCGATGGCGGCCCGGTCGTCCGAAGGCAATATCACGAAGTTATATCCGTGGGTGCGGAACGCCTCCTGCACGAACTCAAAATGTATCGGAGACATTTGCGGCGCCAGAATCGTGTACTCTCTGCGCATCCGTTTCGTAAATAATGCCCTTGGCGAGGCGTAGGAGGCGTTTTCGCGGGCGGAAGGCATCCCTGCCCTGTCCCGTTCCTTCATGGCCGCATTGAGCGATCTAATGCGTATACGCGCGGCGCCCAGATTCGAACCCTCGTCGATCTTCAGGCAGGTGTATATCTTTCCGGCGGAGCGCAGTATCTCGTCCACCTGATCGGTGGTCACGGCGTCCAGGCCGCAGCCGAAGGAGTTCAGCTGGATCAGTTCGAAATCGTCACGCGAGCGCACGAAGTCGGCGGCGCGGTAAAGCCGCGAGTGGTAGGACCACTGGTTGACCACGCGTATAGGCGTCTGCAGACCGCCCAGGCGGGCAACCGAATCTTCCGTGAGCACGCACATGCCGAAGCCGGCGATCATTGACGGTATCCCGTGATTCACTTCGGGGTCAACATGGTACGGTCTTCCCGCCAGCACCACGCATTTGAGCCCGTGCTCTTTCGCATAAGCCATGATTTCTTTCGCCTTTTCCGCCACGTCCCGGTGGAAGATCTCGTCTTCTTTGTACGCGGCCGCGGCGGCGGCGCGAACTTCTTTCGCGGGAATATCCGGGAACTCTTCACACAGCCGGTCGGCCATGCGCTTGCGGTCATAGAGCGGCAGGAACGGGTGCATATATTCCACGTCCGGCGCCCGCAGTCCGTCGATGTTGGCGCGCATCACGTCGGGATAAGACGTAACGATCGGGCAATTGTAGTGATTGTTCGCCTTCTCGTCCTCTTTCACTTCGTAAGGTATGCTCGGATAGAAAATACGTCTGACCCCCTGCTTAAGCAGCCAGCTGACGTGACCGTGGGTCAGTTTCGCGGGATAGCACACCGATTCCGACGGTATCGTATCCATTCCCAGCGCGTAAAGCTCTTTTGAGGACGGCGCGGACAACACCACCCGGTAGCCCAGCGCCGTAAAGAACGTGAACCAGAAAGGATAGTTCTCATACATGTTGAGCGCTCTGGGGATGCCGATCTCGCCGCGCGGCGCCGACGAAGGCTCAAGAGGAACGTAATGCTCGAACAGCCGTTTGTATTTATAATCAAACAGATCCGGCGCGTGTATTTTCTGAGACGCGGGGGTGGCAATATCGCCCTTCTCGCAGCGGTTGCCCGTCACGTAGCGCGCACCGCCGGAGAATTTGCTTATCGTCAGCAGGCAATTATTGGTACAGCCGCCGCACCGGATCTTGCGCGTCTCCGCCCGGATCGTTCTGGCCTCGGCGGGAGTAAGCACGGCACTCCGGCGTTCCGGTTCCGCACCGTATTCCCGGCGCGCGATCAGCGCACAGCCGTACGCACCCATCAGTCCGGCGATATCCGGCCGGACGGCTTCCCGCCCCGAGATCAGTTCGAAGCAGCGCAGTATCGCGTCGTTATAGAACGTGCCGCCCTGCACGATGATCTTCTCTCCCAGTTCTTCGGGATTGCGGATCTTTATGACTTTCGTTAGCGCGTTCTTGATAACGGAATACGACAGCCCGGCGGAAATGTCCGCGACGCTCGCGCCTTCCTTCTGTGCCTGCTTGACGCGGGAGTTCATGAAAACGGTGCAGCGGCTGCCCAGGTCAACGGGATTTTCCGCCTTCAGCGCCTCCGCAGCAAAATCGGACACCTTCAGGTTCAGCGTGGTGGCAAACGCCTCGATGAACGAGCCGCAGCCCGACGAACAGGCTTCGTTCAGCATAATGCTTTGTATTACCCCGTCGCGCACTTTGAGACACTTCATATCCTGACCGCCGATGTCCAGAATAAATTCGACTCCGGGCAGGAAATACTCAGCCGCGCGGTAATGGGCGACGGTCTCGATCTCTCCCAGATCCGTGCGCAGCGCCGCTTTGATCAGACCTTCTCCGTAGCCGGTGACACAGGAGCCGGAAATATACGCGCCCTCAGGCAGTTTATCATAAATATCGTTCAGGATCCTGAGCGCCGAATCGAAGGGGCTGCCGAAATTGCTGCCGTAATACGTATATAAAATGCTGTCGTCGCTGCCGGTGAGCACTGCCTTCGTTGTCGTAGAACCGGCGTCGATCCCTAGATATACCGGACCGGAATACTCATCGAGTCTGCCCCGCCGTGCGGTCTCCCCCGCGTGGCGGCGCCGGAACTCGTCATATTCTTCTTCGGTCTCAAACAAACGGCGCAGTCTGCCCACTTCGGAAGCCTGGATGCGGAGCACGTCCGGCAGCCTCGCGAGGATGTCCGAAACGCGGTGCGCCTCGGGCTCCTGTCCTTTATCGTTCTCAGCGGCGGCAAATGCCGCGCCCATTGCCACGAACAAATGCGAATTATCCGGGTGTATCACCTGCTCCGGCGCAAGGTCAAGCGTCTCTATAAAACGCTTGCGCAGCTCAGGCAGGTAATTCAGCGGGCCGCCGAGAAACGCGACGTTGCCCTCGATGCGGCGGCCGCAGGCAAGGCCGCTGATGGTCTGATTGACCACGGACTGAAATACCGAGGCGGCAATGTCTTCTTTCGCGGCGCCTTCGTTCAGAAGCGGCTGGATATCGGTCTTGGCGAACACGCCGCAGCGGGCGGCAATTGGATATATAGTCGTGTGCTTTTCGGAAAGCGCGTTGAGCCCGTCCGCGTCGGTCTTGAGCAGTATTGCCATCTGGTCGATAAAAGCGCCGGTTCCGCCCGCACAGGTGCCGTTCATGCGCTGTTCCACCGGATCGCGGAAGAACGTGATCTTCGCGTCCTCCCCGCCCAGTTCGATGGCGACATCCGTCTGCGGTATCAGTTTTTCAACGCTGCGGTTCAGCGCCGCCACTTCCTGCACGAAACGCAGTTTCAGCCACTCGGCCACCAGCATGCCGCCGGAGCCGGTCACGGCAAAATAACAGTTTTCCCCGGCGTACGGCGCGAGCGCTTCTTCCAGCACGTCGCATATCGTACGGCGAATATCAGAGTAATGGCGGCGGTATCTGCCGAACAGGATACTGCCGTCATCAGCTAAAATTATTATTTTTACCGTGGTGGAACCTACGTCGAGTCCTATTCTGAGCATTTTACTCCGTCAAAAAGCCGGCGCGCGATGCGGTCATTCCTTTTCGCGCTCGGTGCAGGCAATGGAAAGTTCGGCGAGCTGGCCGTCGTCAACAAAGTCGGGCGCTCCGGTCATCAGATCCGACGCGTTCTGCACTTTCGGGAAGGCAATAACGTCGCGGATATTGTCCGAACCGGTCATCAGCATCACCAGACGGTCGAGGCCGTACGCCATTCCGCCGTGGGGCGGCGTGCCGTATTTGAACGCTTCCAGCAGGAACCCGAAACGGGCGCGCGCGTCTTCGTCGGTGAAGCCGAGCGCTTTAAACATAAGCTGCTGCAGACCGCTGTCGTGTATACGTATGCTGCCGCCGCCCAGTTCGTAACCGTTCAGCACGATATCGTAGGCGTTGGCTTTAACGTCGGACAGGTCGCCGGCTTCAATCTTCGGAATATCTTCGGGTTTGGGCATCGTGAAGGGATGATGCATCGCCACGTACCTGCCCTCGTCCTCGGAATATTCGAACTGCGGAAAATCGACGACCCACAGGAACGCGAATTTGTCCTTCGGGATGAGACCGAGTTTGTCGCCCAGATAGCAGCGCAGGCCGCCCAGCGCGGTGTATACGGGACCGCTCTTGCCGCAGACGATGCAGATGAGGTCGCCGGCTTTGGCGTCGGCCAGGCGGATGATCTCCGCGATCTCGGCTTCGGTCAATACCTTGCCCAGGCTCGAACGCACGCCCGCGTCCGAAAGCGCGATCCACGCCATGCCGGAGCCGCCGTGAGTCTTTATGAATTCGGTCAATCCGTCGATCTCCTTACGGGTATAATGGCCCGCGGGAGCGCAGATGAGGCGCACCGCGCCGCCGGCGTTGACCGCGTCGGAGAACACCTTGAAGCCGCAGCCCCGGGCGAATTCAGAAATATCTTTAAGCTCCAGCCCGAAGCGGACGTCGGGCTTGTCCGAACCGAAGCGGGCCATTGCCTCCGAATACGGCATGCGCACGAAGGGCGTGGGCACGTCGATATCCAGCACGTTTTTGAAGAGGCGCTTGATAAAGCCTTCGTTTATCGTCATGACGTCATCGGCGTCAACGAACGACATTTCCAGGTCGATCTGCGTGAACTCGGGCTGGCGGTCTGCGCGCAGGTCTTCGTCGCGGTAGCATTTGGCGATCTGCATGTAGCGGTCGAAACCGGCGCACATGAGCAGCTGCTTAAAGAGCTGCGGGGACTGAGGCAGCGCGTAGAACTTGCCGGGATGCACGCGGGACGGCACCAGATAGTCGCGGGCGCCTTCGGGCGTGCTCTTGCACAGCGAGGGAGTTTCCACTTCGATGAAGCCCTGCTTGTCGAAGTAGTCGTGCGCTTCCTTCACGATGCGGTGACGCATCATGATGTAGCGGCTCATGGAGGGCCGGCGCAGGTCGAGGTATCTGTATTTCAGACGGAGAGCGTCGGAAACGTTGACTTTGTCGTCGATATGGAACGGCGGCGTCTCGCTGCCGTTCAGGATGCGCATGGCGTCAACGGCGATCTCGATCTCGCCCGTGGCCATGCGGCTGTTCACCGCTTCCGGGCTGCGATGGCGGACAACGCCGCTCGCGGCCAGCACGTATTCCGCCCGCAGCGACTCCGCTTTGTCAAACAGGTCCTTATCCGTGTCGGAATCGAACACCAGCTGCACGATGCCCGAACGGTCGCGGAGGTCAACGAATACCAGGCTTCCCAGGTTCCTTGTCTTCTGTACCCAGCCGTTGACGGTGACGCGCTTCCCGGCGTCCGCGGCGCTCAGTTCGGTGCAGTAATTCGTTCTCTTCATTCCGGTAATAAATTCAGCCATAACAATACATACTCCTTAAAAAAGTGTACCCGGTGATTGTATTCTAAAAGGCGCCGGTTGTCAAGTTTTAAACACGGGTCCGTCCCCTTGTTTAAACACGGGTCTGTCCCCTTGTTCAAAAACGCGGTCGGGTGTATAATAAGGGCCGGACAGAAAGGAAGTGGGAGGATTGAACGGAGAGAGCTTTTTGTTGCCGCCGTACGGCGAGGATTTCCTGCTGTACCTGGACACCATCGCGAACAAATCGCAAAAAACGATCCACGAGTATTATTATGATTTGCTGATGTTCTTCCGCTTTATTAAGATAAGGCGCAGGCTGGCGCCGGCGGACGCGGAATTTGACGCGCTCGAAGTGGCGGATCTGGATACGGATACGCTGAAAAGCATCACGCTCACCGACCTGTACGCATTTCTCAACTTTATCAATTCCGAACGGGGCAACAAAGCCGCCACCAGAGGCCGGAAAGTCTCCTGTCTGCGCTCTTTTTTCAAATACTGTTTTGCCCGCTCCCGTATCATCCCGGAAAATCCCGCCGCCGAACTGGAAAGCCCCAAACTCGGCCGGCGGCTGCCCAAATATCTGGAACTGGATGAAAGCCGGGACCTGCTGGGCAGCGTTGACGGCGAAGAATTCGAAGAGCGCGACTACTGTATATTGACCCTGTTCCTGAACTGCGGGATGCGGTTGTCCGAACTCGTCGGCATAAACGTCACCGATATACGCGAAGATACTCTGAACGTGACCGGAAAGGGCAATAAAGAACGCACCGTCTACCTCAACGACGCGTGCCTCAGAGCCATCGCGGATTACATGGCGGTGCGCGAAGACGTTGTGGAAAAAAACGGCGTACGTCCCCTGTTCGTGAGCAAGCGCAAAAAACGCATCAGCCCCAAGACCGTGGAATACACCGTTAAAAAATACATCGTCAAAGCCGGACTCGATCCCTCGAAATACTCCGTGCACAAACTCCGCCACACCGCCGCCACGCTGATGTATACGTACGGCGGCGTCGACATACGCGCGCTGCAGGAGATCCTCGGCCACGAGAGCGTTGCCACCACGCAGATCTACACGCACGTAAACAGCCGCCAGCTGAAGGAGGCCGTAAACAGCAACCCGCTGGCGGCAGAAAACCGCAGCTGAATCATTACCGGCCCATCAGAAGACCGTCTTGAATCTCGAACCGAGCACGTCCGACGCGGTGGACGGAGATATATTTTCGTCCAGCTGCATATTACGGATGAAATTGTTGTACGAAAGGTACAGCCGCTCGTTATACGTCAGATCGCCCAGCGGAATAAAATAGCCGATACGCTGCGCGGAAGTCTCGCCCAGAACGTTTCCGATACGTTTCAGCACCGCTTCGTTGAGGTTGGACTCCCCGTTATCCACGAAGGGCTGCATAAGTTCCTGAAAACTCCGGATATAGAAATCCGTGGTAGGCTGCAGAAATTTCTGCGAAATAAACGCCTCGATAAATTTCTGCACCACGAACAGCCGTTTGGAATCCGTACCGTCGTAGTAATACAGCATATCTTTGGAATAGTTATTGTCCTCGGTGCGGTAAAAACTCAAAAATTTGACCGCGTCCTCGCCGTTCAGGTAGTACTGCCCTTTCTTATAGTCGATTATTACGCCGTTGTCGTAGTCCCGGTAAAACACGTCCACCGGTATATCGAACAGCACGCCGCTGCTGCCGGCAATATCCGCCGAAGAGAACGAACCTATCAGTTTGGCAGCTTCTTCCGTGGTGAGCCGCAGATAGTAATTGACGTCGATATCAAAAAACGACGCCACGGTGGAAGCGCAGTTCGCGGCGTTGCCCGCGGAGAACGAATAGTACATCGAGCCGAAGGAGCCTACAGTGCGGCCGCTGGCGATGTTGAACTTCAGCTCGGACGGCAGGAGCAGGAAGTTCAGGGAGTTGGTGGCGCTGTCAACGTTCAGCACGAACATCAGCTGGCTCTCGCTGCGGTTTTCGTCGGCAACGATCACCAGTATATTGTTGCGGAAATTATCGGCAACGACCTGACCGGACGGATCGTAAGTAGGCGCGGATACCTCCAGCTCCTCCACCAGATCCTTGTTGGAACTGTTGTAGGAACGCACCAGCTTGATACCGCACACCGCCGCAGCGATCACCAGCATCGCGGAAAATACAACTAAAAAACGCCTTAGATTGTCCAAAATCCGTTCTCCTTAAAATTCCGGCTCATTATGCCTCCCGGGCGCCGAAGCCGCTTTAAAAGCCCTTTACGCGCGCAGGAAAGCCAAATATGCTTTGTAAGTCCAGAATACGTCCGCTTTGGACGTGAGTTCGTAGGGCGAATGCATCGAAAGCACCGGTACGCCGCAGTCGATAACGTCCATCCCCAGATCCGCCATGAACTGCGCGATAGTTCCGCCGCCGCCCACGTCGACTTTGCCCATCTCCGTGAGCTGCCAGGGCACGCCCGCCTGATCCAGGCAGTCAACGATATACGTGACCAGCTGCGCCGACGCGTCGCTGGAACCGTACTTTCCGCCGGAACCCGTGTACTTCTCGAAGGCAATACCGCCGCCCGCGAATGCGACGTTCAATTTATCCGACACGTCCGCGAAAGTGGGGTCGAACGCGGCGGTAACGTCCGCGGATAGGAATTTAGTATTGCGCATGGAGCGGCGCAGTTCCAGCATTCCGTACGCGGCGTCGTGCAGATGCACGAGCTCCAGGATCAGATTTTCCAGCCAGCAGGAGCGCGCGCCGGTGTTGCCCATGCTGCCGATCTCCTCTTTGTCCGAAAGATATACGAGCAGCGTCTTGTCCGGCACGCCTTCAAAATCGAGCAGCGAGCGGAACGCGGTATACGCGCATACCCGGTCGTCCTGTCCGTACGCGCCGATAAGACCGCGGTCAAGTCCCACGTCTTTTGCCTTTAAGGCCGGCACGATCTCAAATTCGGCGCGGAAGAAATCTTCTTCCTTAAGGCCGTATTTTTCGTTTATCAGCTTGAGGATCAGCGTTTTAAGGGAGTCGTTCCCGCCGTTCTCAGGCTTGTCTTTGCATTCCTGATCTTCAGGCTTCGCTTCTTCCGCCGGCTCGGGCGCCTTGTATGCCGGCACGCTGCCGGTCACCACGTTGAGCTGCTCCGCGCCGATGACCTGGGACGCGGGCTTGCCCATCTGTCCTCCTGCAAGATGCGGCAGCAGGTCGGTGATGTACAGCACCGGATCGTTCTCGTCCTCGCCCAGTTTCACATTGAGCTTTTTGCGGCCCATATCGGAGAATACCACGCCGTGAAGGGCCAGCGGCATCGCCACCCACTGATATTTTTTGATACCGCCGTAGTAATGCGTTTTGGCCAGCACGAAGCCGCTGTCTTCATAGAGCGGACGAGGCTTGAGATCGAGTCTCGGGCAGTCGATGTGCGCGCCGATCATTTTCATGCCCGACGTGGGATCGTCTTTGCCCGTCACGATGAACGCGCAGGATTTGCCGCGGTTAACGGCATACAGTTTCGTGCCGGGGCAGACGCTTCCGCCCTGCGCGATCACTTCTTCAATATCGGTAAAGCCGGCCGCCTTCGCCGCCGCGGTCAATACTTCCGTAGCCTCTACCTCGGTCTTGGCGTCGTCAAGAAACTTCTTGTAATCCTCGCAGAACGCGGTCAATTCCTTCCGCGCGCCTTCGTCCAGCAGCGACCAGCCGTTTTTAGCTTCGTATTCGAGTTTGAGTGCGTCTTCCATTGCCTTAACCTCCGTATAAAGTTACCCGTCCAGGCGGGCGATCAGTTGTTCTATGAGCACTATTTTAACACATATGCAGAAAATTTCAACCGCCGCGCGTATCTGATCAAGTTCGGGGAACGTGGGCGCCAGCCGGATATAGCTGTCCGTGGGATCCTTGCGGTACGGATGCGTGGATCCGGCGGGAGTGAACAATACACCGCAATCTTTGCACCGTCTGAGCGTTTCCGCGGCAAGCCCGTTCCGCGTACGGCAGCAGATGAAATATCCGCCCTCCGGCCGCGTCCAGTCCAGCACCGACGGATCCGGCGCGCCGAATTCAGCCTCGAAGACTTCTTCTACGGCATCGAACTTGGGCTTTATTATTTCGGCGTGCAGTTTCATATGCGCGACTACGCCCGCCTTGTCCTTTAAAAAACGCACGTGGCGCAGCTGATTCAATTTGTCCGGGCCGATGGTCTGCTTGGAAATGCGCGAAAGCAGGAATTTGACAGTCTCGTCCCCGGCGCCCAGCGCGGCAATGCCGGCTCCCGGAAAAGTGATCTTTGATGTGGAGCCGAAAACGATCGCGCGCTCAGGGTGACCCGCGGCGGTGCAGGCGTCGATCAGGTTAAGCTGCTCTGCCGGTTCTTCGTTCAAAAAATGTACCGTGTACGCGTCATCCCAGAAAATGCGGAAATCCTCGGCGGCACATTCCATCGACGCCAGCCGGCGGATGCACTCGTCCGAGTAAACGTAACCTGTGGGATTGGAATATTTCGGCACCGACCACATTCCCTTAACGGAACTGTCGGTGCGCACGATGCGCTCAATTTCATCCATATCGGGACCGTCCGGCCGCAATTCCACGGGGATCAGCTGAAAACCCAGCTGCTCGGTGATGGCAAAATGGCGGTCGTAGCCGGGTACGGGACAGATGAATTTGCGCGCTTTGTCCTCGAACCAAGGACGGTCCTCGGGACGCTCCGAAACGCCGTACAGCATAAATGTGCAAACGGTGTCGTACATGATATTCAGGCTGGAGTTATTGCCGACGATCACATTGTCGCCTCTTACGCCCAAAAGCTCGCCCATAAACGCGCGCGCTTCGGGGAGCCCCGCCACCTGACCGTAATTGCGGCAATCGATCCCGCTGTCGGATATACCGCCGTCCACCATGCCGTATTCCAGCATCGGTTCGGACAATTTCAGCTGATCCGGCCCGGGTTTGCCGCGGGTCATATCGAGTTTCAGTCCCCTGGCTTTATATTTATCGAACCGCGCGCGCTCGTCCTCAAGCACCGCGGCGAGTTCTTCCCTGTTCATTTTGTAATAATCCATTCGCAGATCCTCCAAGTTACCGTATTGCGCGAATCGGCATTATGAGCGCCGGGAGAAGAAACGCGACGCGCGTTCTGCCCCGGCTGATTTATTATTATACTTTATGCGGCCGCAGGTTTCAAGAGTTAAGGTCCGGTATCTGTGCCGTTTCTTCGGACTCTTCGGCAGCTTCGTGAGCCGGGCTCCCGTCGGAAACGGGCAGAGCCGCGGTCTGTTTCCGAAGCTCGTCGATATCTTTGATCCCGGCGCTCTTCAGGAACAGGTCGGTGGTGCCGTACAGCATCGGCCGGCCGGGCGAATCGGATTTGCCCGCTTCACATATCAGGCCGCGCTCCAGGAGCGTGGAGATGACGCTGTCGCTGTTGACACCGCGGATGATCTCGACGCCGCCGCGCGTGATCGGCTGATTGTACGCGATAATGGTGAGCGCCTCCAGGGCGGACCGGCTCAGGGGCGAAGACGCGACCTGTTCGAAATGCGGCTTCAGGTCGTCCCGGAAATCGGAGCGGCTGGCCATCTGGTATGAATCATGTATCTTCTTGATCACAAGGCCGGAATTGTGCGCGGATAAAAACAGTGAGAGGCGGTCGATCACACCTTCAACTTCCTCGGTCCTGATCTTTAACACAAGGGCAAGCTCGTCGGCGCGCACGGGGCTGCCGGCGGCAAACAGCATTGCCTCCGCCACTGCCTCGCGGCGGCTCAGCCGGTCAACGTCCGTGATATCCGCAGTATTACTGATTCCGTCCATAGTCATCACCTTCAGTGTATCGTCCGCGCTTTACGGCGTTTCGGCCGCAAGCGGGCTGTGTTCATCGTACTCGTCGACGTTGTCCCCCAGCGACTCGATATCGGAATCGTCAAACTCTTCGCCGGGTTCGATGTATATTTCGCCGAATAGTTCCTCCTGCCTGACTTTTACATGCTTGTTTTTGTCGAGTTCAAGCATCGCCAGAAAACCGGTCACTTTTTCGGTACGGCTGGCTTCCCGCGTAAAAATCTCCGAGAACCTGCTCTTTGCGAAACGCACGATGCGGCGGATGATCTGTTTCATTTTGTCTTTGATACTGACCTTTTCCACCCGCAGTATACGTTCCATTTTGGCGGTGTTGTCGTTGGTCTTTTCCTTCAGTCGTTGATCGATCTCGGCTTTCACCCGCGCAAGCAGCGCCGGATCCAGTTCCAGCGGAAGATAGATCTTCGGAAAATGCAGGTTTTCAGGCATTTTATAATACGAACCGGAATTCGCGTCGAGCCGCTCTCCCAGTCCGGGTGCCAGTTCTTTGTATTTCTTATACTCTTCGAGACGCCGGATCAGTTCCTCTTCGGAGATCTCTTCCGCCACTTTTTCCTTTTGCGGCAGAAGCCGGCGGGATTTCAGATGCAAAAGCGTGGAAGCCATCACCAGGAATTCGCTGGCAATATCCATATCAAAGTTGTTGCGCAGCACTTCCAGGTACTGGTCGGCGATCAGGCTGACGCTCACGTCGGCAATATTGAGCTTATTGCGTTCGAGCAGA
>CACZOW010000121.1 GCA_902782885.1 uncultured Ruminococcus sp.
AATGCTTTTTTCATATCGGTTTCTCTCCGTGTTTTACTCATACGCCTGCATCAACGCTTTTTATTCGTGATCAGTATTGCCGCCGCGGAGCTTGCGGCCAGCAGCAGGATTCCGGCAATGATTGCCGCCGTGACCCCCGCGCTCATGCCGCTGCGAGTATCCGTCGCGGATTCGGCAGTCTTGTTCCCGCCTTTTTCATCCGGCGGCTGCGTATTGCCGGAGTACGAATTTGTCAATTCATACACCTCCGCGGAAAGCAGTTCCGCTTTTCCAAGCCGTGCGCGCAATTCAATCCCTGCATCGCGCGCCCCGTACGTAAACGCCAGACCTTGCGCCGTGTGGCCGGCTCCGTCGAATATCGCCACGGCCGAACGGTCGATGAAAAGCTCCAGCGTAATAACGCCGTCCGCGTTCGCCGGAGCGTCCATAAACATGTTATCCCGCTTGACCGTGCCACCCGAGCGGACGACCGTAAGTCTGCCGCCTGTAAAACCATATGCAAGCGATATGCTTTCACCTCCGTGTGCCGGAACGTCGATCAGCAGGCGCGAAGCGTCAGTATTCCGGAAGCGCAATTTTACGTATACCGATGCGCAATCTCCCCCCGGATAAAGAATAGCGCCCTCTTCAGAAAGCGGTATTGCGCCGGTACTCCATGCCGGCTCCGGGCTTATCAGTGAATAAACTTCCGCCGCCGGACTCAAAACGAGCCTGTAGCCCTCCTGCCGCCGGACCAGCTTGAATTCCATCGGCAGCGACTCTGCACCGTCCCAGTTTTTGCCATCCAGCACGGACACGGTTTCGCTTTGCTGCATCGTAGTATCGATGAGCCAGTATATGCCCACCCGCCGCCCATCCGGCATTCCGTAAAACGTCTGGCAGGCATACATGTCCGTGGGCAGGTCTATCAGCGTAAGCGCCGCGCTGTCAGCTTCAAAAGCAAGGCCGCCGTCGTGCGTTGCGGCCACGGTCCCGGTATAATATGTGCGGCCGGCGCAACTGAAGACCCAGTGCTCAGTGCCGTCGTCCGCCGTTATCGGGTAGAGGTCCGGGCACTCCGTGCGGATCTTATTGCCGTCACGGTCTATGCAGAATCCCGCAAATGACCAGTTTATCAGGTCTTTCGAAGTATACAGCCGTGCGGCACCGCCTGCAACAAGCATTGCCCATCGTTCACCGCCCGCACCGTCAGGTACGCGGAACACTTTCGGATCGCGGAATCCGTCGGTAATCGATGGATCTATCAGCACCGGATTGCCGTTGTATTTGCGCCAGGTGCGTCCGTTGTCAGTTGAATACGCGAGCCCTTGCTTTTCTGCGCCCAAGTCGGTATTGCCGCCAAAGTACGTGAAGAAAACCACCATTCGCGCGCCGGGCGGAGTAGAAGCGTCAAACAAGCCGGAGGAATTTTCTCGGTCAACGACCGCTGAGCCAGACCACACGGCGCCGTTTACGTCAGGCATTATCGCCGGTTCAAGTTCCGTCCAGTGCACCAGATCCCTGCTTACGGCGTGACCCCAGCATTTGGCGGCGACGTCCTCTTTCACACTCAGATTGTGCTGATAAAACATATGATATTCGCCGGTCTCGCTGTTGTACACCAGTCCGTTCGGATCGTTGATCCAACCGGACGAAGCGGTGAAATGATATCGCGGACGCCACGGATCGGAGTCTGCGGCACGCGCAGGTACAGCGCTCAGTACGAGCAGCGATGCGGTAAGCAGCAAGAAGACTCTGATTGTTTTTTCAGTGATAACGTTCATACCTGCGTCTGCCTCCTGACCTGCTCATTCGAGTTCGTTCATGCAGTATTTCAGCGATCCGCTCGCGGAAAGCGTCAGCACGCGATCCTCCGCTCCTACGGCGTCTCCGGGCAGAATGAGGGCGTGCGCGTGGCATCCCGCACCGGAGAATACGTCAAGGCAGGCGCCATCCCGCACTATCAGCAGTTCCGCACCGCGGTTTTCTGCCTCTTCGTCCCCTGCGGTATCATCGTACGCCGCCGGCACCGGGCGCCCGCCGCAGATGCTGACCGTTCCGTCTGCCAAAAGATCAACACTCCAGGGGAAACGGCCGCGTTCCCCGACGGATACAGTGCAGTTCCCGAACCGCGGCAGCCTGAGCTTAAGTTCAAAGCATCCCGGCACAGGAGCGGCGATCACTTTCTCTGCAGCTGTAATTGACCCCTCCACCAGCATGCGGCGCCGGACGAAACTGTAAAATTCCGCCACGGGGCGCATTTCAAGCCGGTATTGGCCGCCGCGTTCGATGAGCGCAGCTTCCATAGGAAGCGACTGAAATCCGTCCCACTCCTTTGATACGCCCTGCACCGCGAGCCTATCCGCGCTTTTGTCTATCATCCAGTAGACGAATATGCGCCTGCCGCCGGGTACGTCGTTATACGTCTGCGCCGCGTACATCACGTCTGACCCCATGTTCAATTCAAATGGGTCGCTTTCGGCAATGAAGCGTGGGTCTCCGTCTGCTTGCGCTTCCATACGGCCGACAATAAAAAAACGACCCGCGCCGGAATACACCCATACAGTGCGCTCCGGATCGCCGTTCACCTGCATGGGGAAAACGTCGGGGCACTCGGATTCCAGGTGGCTGCCGTCCTTTTTGAAAACGTCCCCGCAAAAGTGCCAGTGAAGCAGATCGTCGGACACGAACAGCCGAGCCCACATTCCGGCGATCATCATGACCCAGCGCCGGACCGTGCCGCCTTTTCCGTCCGGAAAATCCAGGCGGAAAACCGAAGGATCGCGGTTGTCAAACGATGGCGAGTCGCCGGGACGCGACGCGATCACCGGATTATCCGCATATTTCTGCCAGGTGAGGCCGCCGTCGGACGAATATGCAACCAGCTGTTTCTGGTAATTGTACACCGGATGCGGACCGGCGCCGGTGTAAAGCGCCACCATCCGCGAGCCGCGGGCGGCACCGTCAAACAGGCCGGACGTATTGTCCGCGTCGTTCACGCAGCAGCCCGACCATGCGCCGCCGAGACTGTCGGGTGATATCGCCGGCGGAAGCTCCGTCCAGTGCATCAGGTCCGGTGATACCGCGTGTCCCCACCATTTCTGCGTCTGATCCTCGTCCAAAGTGAGGCAATGCTGGAAAAACAAGTGGTATCTTTCCGTTTCCGCCTCATAGATCAGGCCGTTGGGATCGTTCATCCACCCTGCTCTGGGTGTAAAATGGAATTTTGGGCGCAGCCAGCCAAAATCACTCATATCGTTGCCCCATCTCAAAAAACTCATCAGTCACTCACATATCACTTTGACCGTTATGCTTTGACCGCCGCAGCTGACGGTTACTTCGGTCTCTCCCGCCGTCTTGCGCGAAGATATCATGCCGTCGGGACTCACCCGGATCAGCGCGGTGTCGTATCCGG
This sequence comes from uncultured Ruminococcus sp., assembly GCA_902782885.1. Lineage (GTDB taxonomy): Bacteria > Bacillota > Clostridia > UBA1212 > UBA1255 > UBA1255. Next base: position 3,395 of record CACZOW010000121.1, read on the forward strand.
AATATGTCACACCGTCGTCTTTTTTATATATTTCCATCCATGAGCCTCCGGCGTAATCCGCGCGCAATCGTATCTGTTTGGATTCGCGGGCGGACAGATCGATACGGTACTCGTGCTGAACTGCCGAAAGGGAAGTCACCGTACGGTCATCGTCGAGCGCCGTGCCTTCAGGGTACACGCGGACCGGTATCAATATGCTCCTGCCGTCATATTCCGCCGTAACGAACGTCGTGCCGGGCTTCAGCGCCTTCACGGTCACTCCGTTTACGGAGATCACAGATCGGTCGTACCCGGACAGTCTGATCTTCGATACGTCGGTCACTGCTATCGGGTTGGAATATGTAATGTCCGTCCAGTAAATACCGAGATTGAATTCGCTGCCTGCAGTATGGCGGTATGCGTGCGGAATGGAGGTAACGCCAACGGTCCGGCGGTTTGAAGGCAGAGCAGCGATCTCCACGGGATAGTCCGCGTTTTTGCCGTTCTCGTCCGAGAAGTCCGGTTCGCTGCCGAGAGTGATCTCAATGCCGTGCAAGCGCGTTGCCCACACGCCCCAGTCGCTGCCGTATGCGTATGCAACATAAATATTATCCTCCGTATTGATATGCCCGTTCGGGCGGGAGGAAATGCCGCAGTTATGCAGTTTGCACGCCAGGTCCGTTCGCAGAACAGCAATACGCGTAAAGGTAATTCCGTCGTCCGATTCATAAAAAGCCAGACGGCTTTCATCGGTAAAACGCTTATCGGTGCAGACAGCAAGGAACTTGCCGTAGTTCTCCACGTATTTGACGTCGGCGGAATCCTGACCGGTCGGCGAATCGCAATCGTAGCAAACGCCTTTATACACCAGCGTGGCGGGCCAGTTTTCATTTGCCGCATCACCCACCGATACACGCAGCTGATTCAGTTTCTCGCCGGAGGGACGCACACTCTTCCAGGTGTAATAAAGATAGATTTTTCCGCCCGCGGTGACCATAGCAGGCTCTCCCGCGCCGAATTCCGCCGCGCTTCCGTCGTAATAGATAACGGGATACGGGTCGCCGCCCCAGCCGCTGCCGTTCCATTTTTCGTACGGACCGTCCGGGGTACGCGAACGGGCAATAAACACGTTGTTGCGTACGCCGCCGATGTCAACGGTAGAAGTATAGCCTAAATAGTAATACCCTCCGAAATACACCGCGCCCGGATCGCAGCATGACAGCCGGTCCCAGGAATCGCCCGTGGGCTGAACGGCGGCAACTTCATCGGAGCTTTCGCCGGTGGCGGGGTCAATGTGCCGGTACGTCAGCCAGTCCCACTCCCCGTGCGTGCCTGGTGTTGCAAACCAGGCATCCATCGAGCCATCTTTGTAAGTAAGCATCGATGGTCCGTAGCGGTACGAATATCCGTTGACAGGCTGGAAAATATCTTTGCCACTATCAAGTATTTTCACTTGCAGGTGTTTATCCGGATCAGGCTGCACCAGCGTATCCGGATCGTCAAAGAGCAACGCCGGGTCAACGCCTGCTTTTCCGTTTTCACTTTCTTTTGCTTTGCAACTGCTCAAAAGCACTCCCACCGTCAACACTGCAGCAACGATAAAAGCCAGTATAAAAAATCGCATTATTATCCCTCCAGTTTCAGCAGTTCCACCGCGTCGATCACCAGGTAATTGGCCTTTATGTAGCGCGGCAGGTTTTCTTTGTCGGTCATGGAATAGAACAGGTAAAGGCGCGTAACGCCGCCGCTGTTGTCAACGAACGTCTGCGGCAGGTGCGTGCCCCACTCCTTTGATTCCGGAAGGAAGCGTCCGAGGACGCGCCAGTCCCAGCCGTTGTCCGACACCGCCATTACCAGCTGCCGGTCGTTCTGCGCGCCGCCCCGGGAAACGCCGTAGCCGGGCGCGTCGGAGAACGCGTAATATTTGTCGCCGATCCGGCAGACTTCCGGATTCGGCCAGTCGCGCAGCTGCGGTGTCTGCTCGGCGTGGATCACCTGCCAGTGGGACGGTTCGAGGAAATCGCCGTTGTTGACCGCGTAGCCCATGGACAGGAACGTGCCGGGCAGATAATAATCAAACCAGAGCTTCCACTTGTTTTCGGCATTGTCCCACATCAGCGAAGGGCGATGGTAACCGCCGGTGGAGGGCGGACAGGGCGTGCCGGCTTCCCAGCCTTCTTCGTACTCCCGGTCCCAGATCAGCAGCGGCGCCGCGCTCTTGGTCCAACGGATGCCGTCGTCGGACACCGCGCCCATAACGTTGTTGATGATATACGTGCGCCCGTCGCGGTCGTCAAAACCCACGCAGGAAAACGCCATGTAAAACCTGCCGTCTTTGTACACTACCGACGGGTCGCCGTTGTGGATGGAATCGTATTTTTTGTCCGCGCGCCGCAGGACCGGCTGCCAGAGCTTCGGGTCCATGGTGGTGTCCCAGACGTCAGCGCCGTTTCGCTCGCCGCACCACATTTCCCAGTTGTCAAGATCCTTCCCGCGCCCGTGGTAGATCGAGTCGTAACCCGTATCCGGGTTAGCGCGGTCGCCGGTGGATTCGCCGAAGATCCACATGCGGTACGGGTAATCGGGATCGTCGCAGCGCTCTACTTCCATATTGTAGAGATTGTAGAAATTTTCCAGCACCGGGCTCTCGTGGACAATATAATTTTTTATAGTTTTATTGCGAAGGCGCGCGTTGTCAACGGCGCCGGCCAGCTCAGGTATTTCTTCCCGCGCCGGCTTCGGAACCGGTTCGGTCGTTCGTTCGGGCAATACATGCCCCGGTCCCGCGCACGCGCACAGCCCCGGCAGCATCAACGCGCACAGCAGCACGAACCACTTCGCGAATCTGTTACTTTTCTTCATGACGGCCTCCCCGCACGCGGAGTCCGGCTCCGCGCGCTGCTTGACTTATTTTATCTGATACAGTACAATCAATCAAGTGATAATTCGCCTGCAAAAAGGAGAAAAAAAGACATGATCAGGTTCGAATCGACTGTTTACACTCACTTTATTGCCCAAAAAGAGACTCCGTGCACGATTGATTTCCTGAGTGCGAGTCTGCTCAGGTTTGAGTGCCGGACATCGTTAAATCAGACTTTTCTGAATAATTATCTGATGATTTATAATGTCGGCGGCGGGCTGAATCTTGCGATCGGCGGCGAAACCGTCGAACTGGGTGCAGGCGATCTGGTGATTGTCTCCCCGTTCACCACGTACAGCGGCATTGCCGCCCCGGAGCACAGCGCCAAGGACAACGGAACGTCATTCTATCTGGTAGAATTCAGCTGCAGCAACTTCAGTTTCTTCCCTCTCGAAAAATACGCAGTATTCGAGGGCGCCAACGCAGTGGAAAGCCCGCTGGCGGAACTTTTCAGCAAATACGTCCGCAGCGAAGCGGAATCATATATCTGCGACGTACTGCTTCTGGAAACGATCTACATTGCCGAAAGGCTGGCCAAGGAAACGACACCTCAGCAGCAGCTGGCAGTCAAAGTACGCGATCACGTGCTTCAGAATCTGATGAAGCCGCTGACCGCGGAAAGTCTGGCAGCGGAATTCGGATACAATAAAGACTACCTCGGCCGCGTGTTCAAGACCGAGTTCGGCAGGACGCTTAAAGATTATATAAACGTACAAAAACTGGCGCTGGCAAAGAAACTGCTTATCACGTCGGATATGCCCGTGGCCGCGGTGGGTCAATTCCTGGGCTGGGCGGATCTCAACCAGTTTCTCAAGTATTTCAAATACCATGAAGGAGTAACGCCGGCACAGTACCGCAAGCGCGAAAGCAATTAGTCCTGCGTTCGTAAAATAGATGCAGCTTTTAAGTGGTTTCCGGGGCGTCTAAGCTTTCAAAAAGGCTGTTTACAATCAACTTGGTGGTAAAGTACGAGCTTTTTTCTACGAAGTTATTCTTAAACACCCTTTGATTTCACGTTTATATCGTTTTCGTTTGTCCCTAATAATGTGTATTTTTAGGGACGAACAAATTTTCGTTTTCGGGCCAGTTGTCGGTATTTACCGACAA
>CACZOW010000122.1 GCA_902782885.1 uncultured Ruminococcus sp.
GTGAATTCGGTAAGGGAGCCGAGCCGCTCTCCGGGAGAAGAAGGATCCCACGCGATGCCCAGCACGTCCGGACGGGATCCGCCCCATCTGAATTCGCCGCTGCCGATATCGCTCGCTTCTACGAGTGCGCCGTTGTGATAGAGTTTGATCAGGCGGTTAACGGGGTCGTATACGCCGAGCACATGCTCCATTATGCAGTCTTCGATCGTTTCACCGTCGCTGGCGTCATTGGTCTGCGCATAAACATAACCGGAGCCGCAATATGTGCCGTCCTGTGAGGTGCTGCCCGCGTTGAAGTTGATCTGTCCGTAGGAACCGCGGATCGCCATATTGGTGCCGCCGCCGCTGCCGTTGCTGATCAGCAGGCCGCCGCTGGAGGACGGAATATTTTCGATCTGAAGGAATATCTCATACGTTACGCCGTCGCCCACAAATTCGGCAAAGTCGGCGAAATCCGAGAGGTCGATCGTAATGTATGAATCGGGGTCGGAACCGTAGTAGCCTTTTACTTTAACGGACTTACCGTTATGATTGACGGAGAATTCGCCTACTTCGCCGCCTTCCATCCAGAGTTCGCGGCCGGACACGGCGTCAAATACCTCGCCGTCGCCGAATCCGAGGTCAAAGAACGGAGCGGGCGGTTCCGCGGTAGGTCCGGCGGGAACGGATTCCGTGGCTGGCGCGGCGGTAGGAGCTTCGGTGGGCGCCTCGGTGGGGGCTTTCGTAGGAGCCTGCGTGGGTGCTTCGGTCGGAGCCGGCTGCTGAGTCGCGGGGACGTCGGTGGCTTTGGCGGGTTCATCGGCGGGAGCTTTTCCGCAGGCCCCGAAGGCGGCAACGAGCGCCAGCACCATCAGTACGGCAACGAACCGAAGAAAACTGTTTGAACGTTTTGAGAATTCTTTCATGGTTTGATCCCTCCTGTATTTGTTGTGCTTTTTTGTATTTTCGGCGCGGTCTTTCTCAAAACCGCGGCATCGTCAATTGCACGGTCGGTACGCGAACATAAAGTCGCAGAGCGGTTCGCACGAGGGCTGAATGCTCTGTATGCGTTCGTTTTTGCCGCAATCGTAGCGGAACGACAGACGGTCGTCTCCCGCGCCTTCGGCGTATCCGGCAAACAGGAACGTGTGCTGCGGGTAGACAACGCCCGCGGAACTCGTTCCCGGACGTACGAACACGATATCTCCGGGCTCCAGCCGGTCAACGTCCTCTATACGCGCAAAGCCCTGCAGCTCGCACCAGCCCGGCAGATCCCGGGCTTTTTCGGTGGCGTGGTACACCACCATGCCCTGCCTTTCCACCTGATCCGTGAATCCGACCCGGTACATGACCCAGTCCACGAGCCGGTCGCAGGAAACGAGTTTTGCGTCGTGATTTATGGCCGGGTTCATCGGGGCGTCTCCGTATTTGAAATTATTGTCCCGCACGTAGTCCGTCACCCATTTTGCTTCGCGCAGAATGCGGGACTGGAGCTGTGAAAGGGGATGGGGACCCGCGCCCGGCTTGCGGGAGTGTCCTTCGATCTCGAATCCGTCATCCGTTTCCCGCACTTTGAACAGGCGCGGGCGTTCGTTGGGATTGACGTTGGTGGTGTGGAGGATAAGGTAGGAATTGCCGTCGAACCCGTCGAATATCATGCCGTGGCCGCCGTCTTCATCGTAAATGAAGCGGTCTGCGTGGCGCCAGGGGCCGAGGATGCTGCCGCTGTCGCTGACCGCCAGCGCCTGCACGTAAAAGTGCTGCGGCCCCGCGCGGAAACTGGACCAGAGCATGTATAGCTTGCCGTTTTTGCCTTTGCGGAAGAAGGGACCGTCGGTCACGAATTGGCCGCGTTCGGCATTCAGCGAGTATGCCCAGGGCACGTCGCCGGCGCGCAGGATCGTGCGCGGTTCTCCCGCGGGTCCTGAGAGATCCGGGGCGAGGGGCAATATATCTATGGTCCCGTTGTCGATCTGCGTCCATTCGTGGCAGTACGCGGTCCAGGGCACGCCGCTGTCGTCAACGTAAAACGTCGCGTCGAGGCACGCCTGTCCTTCCGGCGTTATCGGTCCGTCGGTAAATGGCTCGAATGGGCCCAGCGGACTGTCGCTCTTCAGTATCTGCGAGCAGCGCAGCCGGGTCTCACTCCGGAAGCTGGCGAACATGTAATATGCGCCGCGGTATTTATGCACTTCGGGTGCAAAGAAGTCCCGGTCAGACCAGAAATCCGCCGGTCGGGTGAAGCACTCCCGGGGCTCGCTCCACTCGGCAAGATCGGTGGAGGTGTACACGTCGAGACCCTGCCACGGTATGACTTTGGTGGTCGGACCGCGGCGCGTGCCGTACAGATAATAGACGCCGTCTTCTGCCAGAATGAACGGGTCGCGCAAGTGAATGTCAGATAGCTTCATGGCGAGTTCCTTTCGGGCTTCGTGTTGACAATATTATATCACATGCGGCGGAAAAAGTAAATTTTAAAAAATTAACAAGGTCTGCCGCATCCTTTTTCATAGTGCGCGGCCGGGGTCAACACGCTCGAGGCGGTCGGCCGCTCCTTCTGACGCTATCCGCGGCCGGATCTCGCCGGCCGCTCCGCATTCTCGCTCATTTTTTTCGAGCGCCTCTGGTA
>CACZOW010000123.1 GCA_902782885.1 uncultured Ruminococcus sp.
AAGGCCGGTCTGATCGTCGCGATAGTGGCTGCGGCGGCGGTCATCGCGGGCGCTGCGGTGGCGGCTGTACTGGTGAGCAAAAAGAAAAAGGGCGGGAAGTAATTGACCGCCTTGATCGGCAGCACTGAACTGCGGGAAGGAGATCGGCCATGAGCGTACGGTCGAACAACAGGTATATTTGGAACCGGCGCTTCCGGATAAGGATAGCGGCAGCGGTATTGACGTTGGTGCTGGCGCTCAGCCTGGGCGCGGTGGCAGTGTTTGCCCGCAGCATGGCGGACGCGGAACGCTCCACATCGATGAAGACCGATTCGCCCATGGACAAGGCCCCGGAAGAGATCTCCCTGAGAGCGGGAAAGGGGACAGACCCCGATCAGAACTACCGGATGGTGCTGGACGGGGGCGATTGGCTGCTCTCGGATCAGGGCAGGAACGACTGGAGCAAGGCGTATACGGTGGCGGTGCCGGCGAGTATTGCCACCGCGCTGTACAAGGCCGGCGCAATCGGCGACCCGACGGTGGGGCTGAACGACGCGGCTGCCAAGGAGCTGCTCAAGCGCGACTGGTACTATAAAAAAAGTTTCAATTACAGCGGCACGGGGCACAATGTGTACCTGAACTTCGAGGGCGTTGCCGACCGCATGGAGGTGTTCCTGAACGGCGTCAAAGTCGGGGAGCATCAGGGCATGTTCGGCGGGCCGTATATTGACGTCAGCGGAAACATTAAGCAGGGCGCCAACGAACTGGTCGTGCACCTGAAGCCGTACGTCGACTACACCCGGACCGTGGTGTTCAACTGTTCTTACGCCTGGCACTACGCGGATCTGCCGCCGCTGGGCATCTGGAACTCCGTGACCGTGACGGACAAAACGGACGTTGCCCTCGACCACCCGTTCATCACCACCGTATCCCACGAGACCGGCACGCTGGACCTGAGCGTCGATCTGGTCGATCTAGCCGGGGGACAGACCCTTGTTAACGGCACGCTGTACGGTACGATAAAACCTAAGAATTTCGAGGGCGGCGCCTATTCGTTCGAGTATAAATTGCCCGCGGCGGCGGAGAAGGGCGACCGCAACGTGCGGCTGCGCTTTGACCTGCCCGAGTTCCGCCTCTGGTGGCCCAACGGCTTCGGCGAGCAGAACCTGTACACGCTGGAGACCACGTTCGTCAGCGACAGCGGCAGCCGGACAAGCGACGTCACAAGTTTCGGCGTGCGGACGCTGAAGATGGTCGCCACCGGCCGCAAAGAGCAGACGGCCATGTACAACCGCACCGCCATGATCAACGGCAAAACGCTGTTTCTGCGTGGTGCCAACTGGTGCACCATCGACGCCGCCATGAACTTCACGCGGGAAGACTACGACCGCATCCTCTGCCGCGCCAAAGACCAGGGCCTCAACGCGTTCCGCTCCTGGGGCGGCGGCATGTGCGAGACCGACGATTACTACGACCTGTGCGACGAATACGGCATCTGCGTTTACCAGGAATGGCCGTGCTGCTGGGACAGCCAGAAGATCCAGCCGGCGGACGTGCTTTACGAGACGGTGATCCTGAACACCAAACGCATCCGCAACCACCCCTCGCTCATGGTGTACGGCGGCGGCAACGAAGGCGAGGCCCCCGCGAACGATAAAGTGATGAACAATATCGGCAAGCTGACATATCAGTACGACGGCACACGCGATTTCTGGCGGCAGGACGGCGGATACGCGGCGGCGGGCATCCGGCACGATCACATCCACTGGGGCGGCGAGACGCCGGAGCATTACGCCACCGCATACTATGATTTTGCGGGCAACCTGCACGAGTACGGCCTGGACGCCATGATGAACCTGGATTCGATCGCGCGCTTTGCCACGGAGAAGGAAATGGCGCAATGGCCGATCGATCCGAAGGGCACGGTCGCCTACCACACCGCTACGTTCAACGGCGCGAAGGGCTGGACGCAGACACCGTACGGATATGATATTGACACCTTCATCCACTACGCCTCGCAGTTCGTGGAAGTTGACTCCCTCGCGAGTCTCGTGCAGGGCAGCCAGATCGCGCAGACCATGGCGGACTACCTGGCGGCGATCAACTCCCGCGCGAATTTCCCGACCCAGTCGATGGTGTTCGTGTACAAATTCAACGACGTGTATCCCGGCGCTTCCTGGAGCGTGGTGGATTACTACGGTGCGCCCAAGATGGCGTACTGGTTCCTGCAGGACGCGTTCGAGCCGCTCACTGCCGCGCTCAAACTGGACCGCTACGACACTTACGACAAACTGGACCGCTCGCTCACTGCGCCGGTCTTCGTGCTGGACGACAACGACGCCCTGGCCGGCTCTTCCTGGGAAGTGGCAGTCAAGGCGTACGACAGCCGCTTCCGCGTGGTCAAAGAGGAACACTACACCGGCTCCGGCTCGGTAGGCGTCAGCAAGCAGTGCGGCGAGTTCACCCTCACCGCCGCCGAGACCGACAGCGCGCCGCTGTTCATCGTCACCACCCTCTACCGTGACGGGGGACAGACCTCCAGAACGTTCGTGTTCATGAACGCGGGGAAGGACCCCGGCAGCCTGTTTGC
>CACZOW010000124.1 GCA_902782885.1 uncultured Ruminococcus sp.
CCAAGGACACGGAGAAGGAGCTAAAAATGGTATAAGATGGCTCAAAAATCATTGAATTTATCCAGAATCCGGAAGCGACGCAAAAAACGGGAAGTTGAGAGAAGGCGCCGGGTGGATAAAAAACGCAAAATCCCCCAAAAGTATCCAAACAAATTAGGACAGCTCGGAGCTGGCGACCGGCAAAAATCAGTCGGTAAGCATTGGCATTCACGGAATCAGGAAAGATCCCGTGCGCAGGGCTCCTTACGCAGGGCTCCTTACCCAAGAAAAGCGTTGACATTCTCCTTGTGCCGTGCTATAATTACCACGATCAATTTTTCATGCCAATGAAAGAGTGGGAAGCCCCCACTCTTTTGTTTTGAGAAAGGGGTTATTGCGGCAATGAACACAGCCGAAAGAGTCAGTGAGATCGCGGGACCGCTCGTAGAGGAGCTGGGGCTGGAGCTGATCGACTGCGAGTACAAAAAAGAAGGCGGCAGATGGGTGCTGCGGCTGTATATTGACAAAAAAGGCGGCGTCGGACTGGACGACTGCGAGGCGGTAAGCCGCAGCGTAGAGGCGGTGCTGGATGCCGAAGATGTCATTGACAACGCGTACACCTTCGAAGTATCGTCGCCCGGGCTGGACCGGCCGCTCAAAACGGACCGGGATTTTGTCCGCTATGAAGGAGAAGACGTGGAAGTAAGCCTGTACGCGGCGCGGGACGGCAAGAAAAAGTTCGTCGGCAAGCTCAAGGGCAGGCAGGACGGCGTGATAACGCTGGATATTGACGGAGAGCCCGCGGAATTCGCGGACAAAGACGTGGCGCGGGTAAAGCGCACGATAGTTTGGTAATAATTGACCCATCAGCAAGAGGAGGTTTTCACAAAAATGAGCGAATTATACGATGCCGTAGTGGCACTGGCAAAGGAAAAGGGAATCAAGAAAGAGATCATCATTCAGGCCATCGAAGAGGCGCTGAATACGGCGTACGGCCGTGAATCCACCGGTATGGACACCCGCGTGGAGTTCAATGAAGGCGACATCCGCGTCTACGCGCAGAAAGTGGTCGTGGAGCACGTGACCGATCCCAAGACCGAGTTCTCCCTGGAGGAAGCCAGAAAGATCGACCCCGAGTTCATCGTGGGAGATATTGCCGAAGAGGACGTGACCCACACCGAATTCGAGAAGGTCAACGTCGGCCGCCTCATCGCCCAGAAAGGAAAGCAGCTCATTGTCCAGAAGCTTCGCGAAGAAGAGCGCAAAAACGTTTACAGCGAATTTAAAGAAAAAGAGGGCGACCTGGTCACCGGCACGATCCAGCGCATCGAGACCAAGGAAAACCGCGACGGCACGAAGGAGCGCATCATCCATGTTGACCTCGGCCGCATCGAAGGCATCATGCTGCCCTCCGAACAGGTGCTGGGCGAGCAATACCGCCTCAACGAGCGCATCAAAGCGTACGTGGTGGAGACCCGCGAAAAGAGCTTCAAGAGCAAGGACCCCTGCGTGATGATCTCCCGCACGCATCCCGGGCTGGTGCGCCGGCTGTGCGAGATGGAAATACCCGAGATCGGAAACGGTATCGTGGAGATAATGAACGTTGCCCGCGAAGCCGGTTCCCGCACCAAGATCGCGGTGCGCTCCAACGACGAGAACATCGAACCGGTGGGCGCCTGCGTAGGGCAGAAGGGTACCCGCATCCAGACGATCGTTGACGAACTCAAAGGCGAGCGCATCGACATCGTGAAGTGGAGCCCGGATCCCGAGGAATTCATTGCCGCCAGCCTGAGCCCCGCCAGAGTGCTCAGCGTGTTCATGGACTACGTGCCCACGGAGAAAGGCGACAAGACCATACCGGTAGGCACGGTCATCGTCGAAGACCGGCAGCTTTCGCTGGCCATCGGCCGCGAAGGTCAGAACGTGCGCCTGGCCGCCAAACTGACCGACTGCAAGATCGATATCAAGAGCGAATCTCAGCTGAGAGATTCCGTGGCGGAAGAGCTGTTCCACGAGGGATTGTCCGAGAATATGGCGATCGGCGGGGACAACGCGGCGGCCGCGGACGTATCTCCGCTGGACAAGGACGGCAATTTTGACCCCGACCTGGTGTGAGCCCGGTCCCGGCGCGCCGTCAACACAGGAAGGAATGCGGTATGAAGGTAAAGCATGAGCCCATGCGCCGTTGTATCGGCTGCATGGAATCCAAACCCAAAAAAGAATGCCTCAGGATCTGCCGCACACCGGAAGGGCTCCTGAAGCTGGATCCCACCGGCAAACTGAACGGACGCGGCGCGTACATCTGCCGCAGCATGGCCTGCTTCGAAAAAGCGGCCAAAGGACACAAGCTTAACAGAGAATTCGAGATGCAGATACCCGATACCGTATATGCAGAACTGCGGGCGGAATTGGAGCGCATCATGCAAGCCTCCGGAGGTGGCAATATTGAGTAAAAAGATCAGAATCAGCGAATTGGCTCAGGAAATAAACTCCACTAACAAACGTGTTATGGAGCTGCTCGCGCGCATCGGCATCAAAGTCAGCAACGCGTCCAGTTCCCTCACCGAGGAACAGGCGGAGCAGTTCTATGAGTCTATCAATTTCAAACGCGGGGACAAGGACGCGGACAATTCGGGCAGCGCGAACGCGGCGGACAAAACCGCGGCGGCGCGTGCGGCAGCTGCGCAGAGCGCGCAGGGCGGCATTAAAGACCCGAAACAGGCGCAGCCGGTCATCCGCAGGGTAGTCGTGCACAACTCCGGCAGCCGCAGCGATTCATACAGCAATAAATCCGGCGGCTCCGTGCAGGCGCCGTCCGGCCTCAGACAGGGTCTGGTGCTCACGCAGCCCAAGCCCAAGGATAAAGCGGAGGATGCCGCTCCGGCAGAGCCCGCGCCCGAAGCGCCGGCCAAGACCGGCGGCGGTGTGAGACGCATACCGAGAAAAGCTCCGGCATCCGGAACGCCGACCGCCGCGCCCGCCGCGGATAAGGCACCCGCCGTCGATACCGCCGCGCCTGCTGCGGAAACTGCTTCCGCTCCGGCCGCTGAGGCGACCGCGGAAAACAAGCCTGCCGTAAAGCGCATCCGCCGCGTGGGCAAGCCCGAAGGCGAGGCCGCGGCTGCTCCCGCCGCGTCTGCCGCTGCGGAAAACGCGCCGGACAAAACCGCCGATAAACCGGCTGACAAAGTTGAAGTCCAGCCTGCCGCACCGGAAAAAGCTCCGGAAACTGCGGCCGCCTCCGCGCCGGACAAAGCAGCCGA